>JALVTA010000058.1 GCA_027036095.1 Thiotrichales bacterium
CGCTCGCGGTAGGCCCACTGCCATTTGTACTCGAACTTTGCCACGTCGCGGGGCTCGTAGTTGGCCGTGTCCAGGTAATGCACGCCGGTTTCGAGGCAGGCGTCCATGATGGCGAGGTCCTGGTAGGGCAGGGCCACATGGATGACCATGAACGGTTCTTCCCGCTCGAACAGCCGCACGAGCTCCGGCACCGAGTCCGCATCCACCGTGGCCGTGGCGATCTCGCGGCCGGTCTTTTCCTTCACTTCGGCCGCGATCCGGTCGCATTTCGATTTCGTCCGGCTGGCCAGCGTGATCTCGGAAAACACCTCCGGCAGTTGCGCGCATTTGTGCGCGACGACGCGGCCCACGCCGCCGGCGCCGATGATGACGATCTTCCTGCCCATGACTCCTCCGCTCCGGCCGGTTTCCACGGGATGCGGCCCGACCGCCCCGCTAGCCGGCGGGCGATTGTAGTGCCGGCCGGGGAGACGGGGGAAGAAAAAGATGCGCCCCAGGGCCCCGCGGCCTACACTGCCGGCCATGTTCGACCGCACCGATCGTCCCCTGACCGAGCCTCACGCCATCCGCGTCATCGGCGCGCCGTTCGATGGCACGGTGTCGTTTCGGCCCGGCGCGCGTTTCGGCCCGGCCGCGATCCGCGAGGCCTCCGACGGCCTGGAGACGTGGTCGCCGGTGCTGGAGCGCGACCTTGCACGGGTGGCCTATGCCGATGCCGGTGATCTCGATCTGCCGATGGGCGACGTGGCTGGGGCGCTTTCGGTCATCCGCGCGGCGGTGGAGGAGGCGCTGGAGGCGGGCGCCGCGCCGTTCGTGCTGGGCGGCGAACACCTGGTGAGCCTGCCGGCCATCGAGGCGGTGGCGGCCCGCTGCCCGGAACTGGTCGTCGTCCAGCTCGACGCCCACGCCGATCTCCGCGACGACTACCTCGGCGTGCGGCTCTCGCATGCCTGCGTGATGCGGCGCGTGGCCGACATCGTGGGGTTTGAGCGCATGCGCCAGATCGGCATCCGCTCGGGCACGCGCGAGGAATACGCCCTGATGCGGGATCACGGCACGCTGACCACGTTTCGTCCCGACGATCTCGAGGCGCTCGCGGACTGGATCGGCAACCGGCCGTTGTATCTCACCGTGGATCTCGACGTGTTCGATCCGGCGGCGCTCCCCGGCACCGGCACGCCCGAGCCCGGCGGCATTGACTGGTGGACGTTTCAGCGCTTCGTGCAGGTCATCCGTGGGCGGGAGATCGCCGGGCTCGACGTCGTGGAGCTTGCCCCGCAGCTCGACGCTTCCGGCTGCTCTTCGGTGCTTGCGGCCAAGTGCGTGCGCGAGCTGCTGCTGGTTGCGGGGGCAAACTGAGGATTTTTCTCTGTCCGTCTAAAGCTTTTGCCTGATTTTCCGATAAGAACCGGCATGGAGGATCGGGAAGCGACGCTGGTGAGAAACAGCGATGGCGCGGAAGCCGTGGCGGCGGAGCTGCGGGGCCTGCGCCGGCAGCTGAATATCCTGCTGTTCGAGGTGGGCACGCCAGTCGGACGACTGTTCAACCTCACGATGCTGTTGCTCATTGTCGCTGCAGTCATTGTTTCCATGCTGGATACGCTTCCCCGTTTGCATGCCCGTTGGGGCGCGCAGTTCGGACGGTTCGAGCATCAGGTGCTGGTGCTGTTTGCGGTGGAGTACGTGTTGCGTGTTTATGCGGCCCGCTGGCGTTGGCGGTACGTGAAGAGTTTCAGTGGCATCGTGGATCTGTTGACGGTGCTCCCCTTGTTTCTCACCGGCCAGTCCTATGCCGTCGTTCGCCTGCTACGGCTTGCCCGCATCATCCGCGTGGCGATTTTCGTGCCGGTGGTTCGCGCCTTGTTTGCCTCGCTGGCGGGCTCCACCCGTTTTTTGCTGGGCATCATGGGGACGGTGATCCTGATTTCGGTCTTCGCGGGCAATATCGCACACATCCTGGAGCCTTCCACGTTCACCAATGCCTTTGAAGGCGCGTGGTGGGCGCTGGTGACGATGAGCACCGTGGGCTATGGCGATTACGTTCCTGATTCGGCGGCGGGTCAGATCATTGCGGCGGGGCTGATCCTGAGCGGGATCTGCATCTTTGCCATGGCGACCGCGGTGATTTCGGTGCGCGTGGGCCGCGTGGTGATCAGCAACCGTCGTTGCGCATCTTGCGCCGAGGCGATTTCGCAGGACTTCCTCTACTGCCCGCACTGCGGCGAGGAACAGCCCTGGCGGCGTGACCATCTCCTGGAGCCGGACGAAGTCTGAGCCGCATCCCCAAGCTGCCGGCATTGTCCTGGTTCAGACAGATGTGAGACATTGAGGGCAAGAGGGAGGGCCTCCATTCTTGGGGTTGAAAGACCACGAGAGAAAGGAGGCCCTGATGCGGATTATAGGGATGCCTGGGGCGA
>JALVTA010000059.1 GCA_027036095.1 Thiotrichales bacterium
ATCTCACCGGTGTCCGGATCCTGCGCCATGGCATTGATGGTCAGATCCCGCCGGCGCAGATCCTCTTCCAGCGACACCTCCGGAGCGGCATGAAAGGTGAACCCATGGTAGCCCCGTCCTACCTTGCGCTCCGTACGCGCCAGCGCATATTCCTCACCCGTTTCAGGATGCAGAAAGACAGGAAAATCCTTCCCCACCGGCCGGAAACCCTGCTGCACCATCCACTCGGGCGTGGCGCCCACCACCACCCAGTCATGCTCATGCACCGGCAGGCCCAGCAGGGCATCGCGCACCGCTCCGCCCACGAGATAGATTTTCGGCTCCATCATCCTCTCCAAAACAGAAACGGCGTGCCTGGCACGCCGTCTGTCATCCTTTCAGCCACAGCACGGCTGTCTCACAGCAGCTCCCGGGGCAGCTCCTCCAGCGGCCGCCCCGCCTCCTTGCGGAAGAAGTTGTAGCGGTGGCGGATGTCATGGGGGGTCACAAAAGTAGCCAGCGCCACCTCCACACTGGCTGGCTCGAAGCCGAAATGGCTGGCGAAATCCGCCGCTTCGTCCACCCGATCTTCCTGCAGGGTCACCCACTGTGCCGGATGGATAGAGCGTGGTGCCAACGGCCCCAGCAGACGCATCAGCCGTGCATTGGCAGGACATACGTCCATAATCAGCGGCTTGTCCACCCCTTGCAGCTCGGCCACTTCCAACGCCAGGTCCTTCAATGACAGGACCTCCTTGCCCACCATGGTCCACTTCTGCCCGAAGCTGTCGCGGTTACGCAGCACGCTCACCGCCGCCCGGGCAAATTCCTCTACCCACAGCGGTTGCATGCGCAACTTGCTGCCGTATACGGGCAGGAAACGGCTGTGGCGCAGCTGATCCCGATAGCGGCTGGCGGTGTCATCCCCTTCGCCAATGAGCAGGGAGGTGCGCAACGTGGTCACCGCGGCATCGGCCACGCCATGCATGGCCGCTTCCAGTTCCCCCAGCCAGCGCGCCCAACCGCTGCCAGCACTGCTGTCCGCGCCCAGATAGGAAAGATGCAGCACCCGACGGATGCCGGCACGGTTGGCGGCATGCTGCAACGCCTTGCCTGCCTTCTCGAACTGCTCCGGGGGAACCGCTTCCAGCGTATCGGACTGATCCACCAGCAGGTTGATCAGCATGTCATGGCCCTGCATCAGTGCAGTCAGTTCATCCCGTGCGTCCGGCCGCCAGGCCCGCAGCCGCACGTTGGGATAGAGCGTCAGCTCGCGACAGCGCTCCGGCCGCCGCACCAGAACTGTCATGGCATAGCCTGCCTCGCCCAGCGCCTCCAGCAGCGCGCGGCCCACGAAGCCGCTGCCGCCGGCCACTACAATCCGTTTGCCCAGTCGCATGGTGTCAACCTCACATGTGCAGATAGAACAACGGCCGGATATTAGTAAACCCGGCCGTTGAGGTCAATGGAAGAAAAGTATCTCAGATCATTCCGGTACGCGCAGAATCATGCCCACGGTCAGCTGCTTCGGATCTTTGATTTGCGGATTAGCTTCAAGGATCTTCTTGTACTTGAAGCCTGTACCGTACGCTCTTTGGGCAATCGTCCATAATGAATCACCAGGACGAACACGGATCAACCGCATCTGCTTCTCATGCTCCTCTGCTTCACGCACCAGCTTTCTTACATCCGCCTTCTTGCGTGACTGATATACCGCTATCTGCGCAATCTGTTGCAGCTGACTCTGAGTATCCGACAACTCCACGTCATCTTGACTGAGCACAACTCTATTGTCATTTGCCATTTCAGGATCCACATCCTTCTTCTCAGCAACGGATTGCTTGGCCTCTGCCACATCCACCGCAGGTAATGACGGATGAGACTTACGATGCGGTTTCGGCGTATAACGCTTCAGCTCCGCCAAATCGCTCTCAACCATCTGTGCCTCTTCGGCCGCAATCTCAAGCGGCACCAGCTTGCCGTTGATCAAAACATAGATCGTCTTGACGGGCGGGGTGGCCTTTGCTGCCTTGGCAACATGCATAGACTTCTTATTTGGCTCTGCCTCGGCCGTATCGACAGACCCGCCGGGCACTTTTCTCGCCGCTGCCTGGTCCGAGTCTGTTGCAGTTGCAGTCGCCTTGACGGAAGCCACGCTTCCCGTCTGCTGAACCGGCCCCTCAACTGCCAGCTGCTCTTCCAGTGAGGTCTTCTTGTTGTAAACAATGCCTGCCATCAGAGCAATCAGCCCCAGCAGCAGAAAGATGATGATGGTGCTGACCCAGACCACCACCGTACTGACTTTGCTGTCTTGAATCACAATCATTCAACACTCTCCCTACCTTTCTTACCGCCATTACACGGCTTACTCATCTTCATCATCATCCCCTACTAGATTGGGACTGGGGATCACTGTTGTCAATCCCAAGATCTTCCACAACTGCATCCCGCCCCGATAATAAAGCAATTTGCTTGCCGGATACCCCGCTTTGACCAAAGCTCGAATCGCTCTTGGCGACTGGTCACACCAAGGGCCGTTGCAGAACAACATCAGAGTCGGCGCATTGTCGAACTTCCAGCGCCCATTTTTGTCCTTCACGCCCCCCAGAAGCTTGAACACCTGGTCCCGCTGGCGAGAGGGAGTCGTGAACACAATAAAAGGAAGATTGATGGCACCGGGAATAGTCTCTGTCTCATACCAAGAAGGCATACGCGCATCGATGAGTATCCCTTTGCCTGACTTCACCTCATGGGTAACGAAATGAAGCAGCTCCAGCTCGCCTACCGTCTTCACACCGGGTGCCGCCTGCATGGGCTGGATGCAGAAGGGCGGACAGGGCCGTGAAGTGCGTGCAAAGTCATCGGTGAGTTTATGGTCCTCATCCTGTATGCGCATCACCCGAATGATTTCGCCAAAATGATTGACATCTACCCACGGAAGTTTACGCGTAATCTTGACCTTGATCTGGTCAGGCTTGAGTGCCTTGTCCTTTTTCTCATCACCCGCCGCCAATGCGGGCTGCATCATCAGGCACAGCAGGCCCATCACCACACCCAACCTTTGTACCAAGCTCACCGTCTCCTCCTCGTCTCAATTTATATAAGTATTAAAGGCATCATATCGATTCCACTCCCCACTTCAAGCGGGATAACCCCTTTGAGCCATCACCATTTTTTATTGCGGCATGAAAAAATGTGAGCCACCACCTGCGCATGTAAAATCGTCTGTCATATAAGATAGAAAAATGGGCAGAACAAACTGCGGGCAACAACCATGAATGAAAGCTTTCTGACCCCCTATCTGAATGCCATCCGCAACCTGTGGTTCCGCGACCTCAAGGAACGACCGCTGTGGATCAACGACACCGCCGTGCGCATCCGCGCCGGCATTCTGCTGTTCATTCCCATCTACATGGCCTTTACCCTGTGGGATGCCATCTACGGCAGCCACTGGATCGTGGACGGCAACACCGCCGTGGACACGCTGGACACTGACTGGGACGGCAATATCATCTATTCAGTGCAGGCCATCCGCCGCACCTATGACTATACGGTGCAGACCTGGCTGCTGCTCTACGGTCTGTTCGAGATGATTGCCGGCATGCACCCGTGGCTGTCGCGCCTCTCCCCCACCATCCTCATCGCCAGCCTGCTGGCGGCCAACAAGCCCAAGGTGTGGAAGCCGCTGGTTCCCAAACGCTTCGCCTGGACGCTGGGCGCCTTTTTCATTTCCGTCTGTCTAGTGTTCTTCAATCCGGAGGTGTTCGCTCACTGGGTCAATGATCTCACCGGCCATAAGCTCCTGCCCACCACTCGACAATACCTGCCCTACTGGATTCCGCTGACGCTGGTATGGGTCTGCCTCGGCTTCATGTGGATGGAGACCGTGCTGGGCTTCTGTGTCGGCTGCCAGATCCACAAACTGCTGGTATGGCTCAAGGTGCTGGAAGAGCCGTGCGAGGCATGCAACAACATCGACTGGGAAGAGATCGCCCGGCGCAAGCGCGAGCGGGAAGCGCAGCAGCAGGGCTGATACAATGCGCGGCAAAAAAGGAGCCGCCATGCAAGTTTCCGCCTACCGCAGTCCCAAGACAGAAGAGCTGTATCTGTTCGTGCCCGCCGACAGCGGGCTGGACGACCTGCCAGACGAACTGCTGGTCTTTTTCGGCGAGCCTCAGCATGTCATCGATTTCGAGCTGACACCCGAGCGCAAAATGCCCCGCGCCGACGCACGGGAAGTGCTCGCCAGCCTTGAGAGCAAGGGCTACTACATTCAGACACCCCCTGCGGAGAAGGAAAAGGTGGCCGACATCCACATGCCGGATCTGGCCTTCGACCGCGCACCCGACTGATTTCCGACCGTTTAGGTCGGAATTGGTAAAATAGCCCCGGCTACAACCCGTTAACAGACAAGGAGGAATCGACATGGCCTTTACACTGCCTGATCTGCCCTACGACTACGACGCGCTGGAGCGCTCCATCGACGCGCGCACCATGGAAATCCACCATACCAAGCACCATGGCACCTACGTCAACAACCTGAACAACGCCATCGCCGGCACCGAGATGGAAGATATGAGCCTGGAAGAACTGCTGGCCAACGCTTCCAAAATGCCGGCTGCAGTGCGCAATAACGGCGGCGGCCACTGGAACCACACCTTCTTCTGGGAAATCATGGGACCGAACGGGGGCGGCGAGCCTACCGGAGAGCTGCGTGAGGCCATCAACAGCACCTTCGGCGGCTTCGAGGACTTCAAGCAGCAGCTGATTCAGGCCGGTCTGACCCGCTTCGGCTCCGGCTGGGCCTGGCTGGTGATGGACGACAGCGGCAAGCTGGTGGTCACCTCCACCCCCAACCAGGACAACCCGCTGATGGACGTGGCCGAAGTGAAAGGCACACCCATTCTTGGCGTGGACGTGTGGGAGCACGCCTACTACCTGCGTTACCAGAACCGCCGCCCCGACTACCTGCAGGCATGGTGGGACGTGGTCAACTGGGACAAGGTGGCGGAAAACTACGCCAACGCCAAAGGCTGACCCAACTCTTCAGCCAGAGGGAGAAGCCGGGCCACGCTGCCCGGCTTTTTCGTTCCCGCCGCGTGCACCCCCGCCGCCGATCCCGTAAAATTCCCCTCTCATCATCAGGGCCCGCATTTCATGTCGAACGCACAACTCATTCTGCTGGACAAACGCTCTCAACCCCTCAAGGACTATCTGGTGGCCGTGGCCGCCTCCGACGGCCTCACCCTGCGTGGCGTGGAGGTGATGGCCTCCCCCGCCAAGGGCGAAACAGCCCTGCTCAAGGCCCAGCTGGTGCTGCCGCCACTGGAAGACCACGACTTCGACCTGAAAAAGATCGTCGAAGCCACCCTCAACCGCTTCGAGATCGAACCGGAGCAACCGGTGCCGCTTGATGCGCTGATCGAGCAGGCCAGCGAGGACGAAGCCGTACGCAAAGCGCTGCGCCGCTCCGTTCCCAAACTACGCCAGCAGGTGGAAAAGCTGGTGAAGGAATTCCTCGCCAGCGAGGCCATCGAACTGATCCGCCAGCGTCGCAATGACGCCCTCTACAAGCTCAAACAGCTGGCCCGTGACCTGGAAGGCAAGAAGCTGCTGTGCATCGACATCGAGGCCACCGACGTCTCCACCAAACCCGAGGCGGATATCATTCAGGTCTCCCTGTGCGATGAAAAAGGGGACGAGGTGCTCAACCAGCTGATCAACCCGGGTTACGACATTCCGGAAAACGAAAAGCACAACATCACCACCGAGATGGTGCAGGATGCCCCCTACGCCACCCAGATCTGGGACAATCTGCACCAGCTGCTGCTGGACGCCGACCATGTGCTCGCCTACAGCACCGAAAGCGACTTCGCCTATCTGGAAAATACCGCCGGCAAGAAGCAGCTGACCTTCGAGCTGGACTATGGCACATGGATCGACGTGGCCGAACTGGCCCGGGATCTGGTGGGCGCCATGCGCTGGCACAGCGAACGCCAGTACTGGTTCTTCAAAACCCCCAAACTGACCGATGCCTACGAAAAGGTGCTCGGCAGACCCTTCCCGGGCGACGCCCATGATGCGCTGGATGACGCCCGCGCCACCATGGAACTGTTCCATGCCATGCTGGAACGGGGCCGCAAGGCGGACATCCAACCCAAAAAGAAAGCGAAGAAAAAGGAACCGCAGGTAAGCAACAACCTGCTGGCCCTCGCCTTTGCCCAGGCCAAACAGAAGTCATGAACGCACACGATCGGGAAAAACTGCCCAGAGGCACCCGGCTTGATGCGGACGCGCTGATCGCCGGCCTCAAATGGGACGACAACGGGCTTGTGGCCGCCATCGCCCAGCAGCATGACACCGGCGAGGTGCTCATGCTGGCGTGGATGAACGAAACCGCCCTGCGGGAAACCCTCGCCACCGGGCGCGCCTGCTACTGGTCCCGTTCCCGACAGAAGCTGTGGCGCAAGGGCGAAGAATCCGGCATGGTGCAGCAGGTCAAGGAGGTGCGTATCGACTGCGACGGCGATGCCCTCCTGCTGTTGGTCGATCAGACCGGCCCCGCCTGCCACACCGGTCGAAAAAGTTGCTTCTACACTCGCCTGTGGCCTGAGCCGGCCGCCATCCTTACGGATCCGGACGTGGATCCGGATGCGCTTTACGGCAGCAGAATCCCTACCAGGTCATAAATTTATCTAAAAACTGCCGCAAACCTGATAAGGATCAATTATCCATCAGTCTTTTTCGCGGCATCTTCAGGACCACCCGGTAAAATTGGGGGAGACCCCATATTGAACGAGACCGGACACCGCAGGTGGGCTTTTTCAACATCCACTCCATCCGCTTCAGGCTGCTGGCCACACTGGTGGCGGCGCTGGCGCTCATGCTCGCCTGGGTCACACAGTTCCAGACCCGCCAGACCGAAGCGCTGATCCACCGGCACGCCGCCGAGCTGCTGTGCCAGATCGCCCAGCGCATGAACGACCAGCTGGTGGCCACCCTGCGCACCCACGCCGATCAGGTGCAGCTGCTCAGCCAGCTGCCCCGCCTGACCGACCCTGACATCCCCATGGCCGACCGGCGTGAGCTGTTCGAACGGGTACGAAAGACCGACCCCACCATCACCTGGATCGGCATGACCGACGCCAACGGCACCATCATTGTCGGCACCGACGGCCTGCTGGAAGGCAAGAACGTCGCCCACCGGGACTGGTTCATCGAAGGAAAGAAGAGCCTGCATTTCGGCAATGTGCACGACGCCTTTCTGCTGGCGAAGCTGATGCCCAAGCCCAAATGGGACGACCTGCCCCTGCGGTTGATGGACATCTCCGCCCCCGTGTTCGACAGTAACGGGAAACTGGCCGGTGTGCTCGCCATGCATCTGGGCTGGGACTTTGCCTTCGCCGCCCGCAACCGCATCGCCGAACTCAGCCACATCGGCGACAGCGAAATTCTGGTGCTGGACCACACCGGCCGCCTGCTCATGGGCACGGAAAAGCTGCCCTCCCACGCCATGACCTTTGACGACATGCCCGCCTTCCGCCAGGCCGTGCTGCGCGGCGGCTGGCACGGGGTCACCACCTGGCCGGACGATCAGCGGCCTTACCTCACCCAGTTCCTCTACAAGGCCCACCACGAACTGCCTGGCCTGGACTGGGTCATCGCCGTGCGCCAGCCGGTGGAGAGCGCCTTTGCCGAGGCAGAAAGCTTCGTGGAAAGCAGCACCGCCGTGCTCATCGTCGCGCTGGCCACCATCACCCTGCTGTTCTTCGCCCTGGTCAACTACTTCTTCCAGCCGCTGGAAACACTCACCGAACACGCCCGCCGCATCCTCGCAGGCCATGAGCCCCTCAGCCTGCCCGAAGTGGGGCGGCGGGACGAAGTGGGCGTGCTCAGCCGCACCCTCGGCCAGCTGCTCGGACGCACCCGCGAACAGATCGACCAGCTGGAACGGCAAAAGCGCCAGCTGACCATCTACGCCCAGCTGTTCGAACACGCCCCGCTGGCCATCATGATCACCGATCCCGACAACCGCATCGTGGCCGTCAACCCCGCCTTCGAACAGATTACCGGCTACCGGCAGGAAGAGGTCCTGGGCAAAGATCCGGGGCTGCTCAAGTCCGGCCGCCATGACAAAGCCTTCTACGAGCGATTCTGGCAGACCCTCTGTCGGGAGGGCAGCATCTCGGTGGTGCTGTGGAACCGCCGCGCCAATGGGGAAATCTATCCGGAACGGCTCACCGCTGCCGTACTCCGGGACGAGCGGGACGAAAAGATCGGCTATATCGGCATCTTCTCCGACATCACCGAGGAAGAACGGGCCCGCGCCGAAATCGAGCGGCTCAGCCGGCTGGACCCGCTCACCGAACTGCTCAACCGCCACACCTTCATCGAACGGCTGCGCCAGCAGATCGAGCGGAAACGCCCCTTCTGGCTGCTGTTTCTGGATCTGGACAACTTCAAGGCCATCAACGACAGCCTCGGCCACCCGGTGGGTGATCGCCTGCTGCGCGAACTGGCCCACCGGCTGCAAAACCTGCTGCCGGAAGGCGCTTTTGTCGGCCGCTACGGCGGGGACGAGTTCCTGCTCTGCTGGCCCACTGAGGCCGACACGCCGGACAAGCTGGCCGCCCGCATTTCAGAAGCCGTACGCGAACCCTTCGCCATTGAGAAGATGACCCTGCAGGTGGGCGTCACCATCGGCGCCTCCGCCTGGCCCCGACATGCCGACGACTGGATCACCCTCATCAAGGCCGCCGATGCGGCCATGCTCTCCATCAAGCACAAGGTGCGCGATCAGGACTGGCGCGTCTATGACGACTCCCTGGCGCAGGATCTGGATCGGCGCAGCCGCCTGCTGGCCGGCCTGAGACATGCCCTGCGCACCGACGGCTTCCAGCTGGCATGGCAGCCCAAGGTCAACACCGGCACCGGCCGGTGGGAAAGCTTCGAGGTACTGCTGCGCTGGCAGCATGAAGACGAATGGATCTCACCGGCGGAATTCATCCCGCTGGCGGAGGAGACCGGACTGATTCGCGCCATTGACGAATGGGTACTGCATTCGGCACTGGCCACCTGGAGCCGCTGGCAGCAGCAGGGCTGGACCCGCGGCCGGTCGCTGGCATTCAACCTCTCCGCCGCCACGCTGCGCAGCCGAACCTACATGGCGCAGATCTGCCCCACATTGGAAAAGCACGGCATCTCACCGGCCGACGCCACGCTCGAGCTGACCGAAACCATGGTGGCGGAGGACAGCCCGGAGGTGAACGAGGCCATTCACCTGCTCGATCAGATGGGCTGTCACCTGTCGCTGGACGACTTCGGCACCGGCCATGCCAACCTTGACCTGGTCAGCCGCCTGCCCCTGGATCAGCTCAAGATCGACCTGCGCTTCGTCAAAGGCATGCTCCACAGCGACAAGAACCGCATCATCGTGGAACATGCAGTCAACTTCGCCCATGCGCTGGGACTGGAAGTGGTGGCCGAGGGTGTGGAGACCGAAGAACAGGCCGAAGCCCTGCGCCGGCTGCATGTGGACCTGCTGCAGGGCTACCTGTTCAGCCGGCCGCTGCTGACAGAAGAGATGGAAACGCGCCTGCGGGAAGACGACGGCATCTGACCGGCCCCTGAAAACAGACCGACCGGTGCAGCGCCGGGCGGCTCAGCGGCGGAACAGCCCCCAGTAATAGGGCAGACTGAGCAACAGCCAGCCGGTCAGCCCAACCGGTCCCAGCGTCATCACAGCCACCTGCCACAGAGGCATGCCATGAAACACCTTTTCCGGCGCCATGAGCACATTGACGCTGATCCAGCCATACACCGCCAGCCCCAGCAGCACGCCGATCAGCCACCAGCGCAGCCGCCCTACACGACCGGGCAGACACAGCTGGCAGATCCACGCCAGCACCGAAACGCTCATGGCCACCATGGCCGCCACCACCAGCATGTCCATGGCGGAATCGGTGCGCCGTTGCAGCCCGAACCGGACGATCTGCACCAGCCACGGCAGACTCATAGCCCAGAGGGCCAGCCCGGTCAGACCCATGCCAATCTGACGCCGGCGTTCATTCATGGGCGCGCACCCACTGCTCGAAGCGTCCCCTGAGCGTAATCCACGCCCGCTCGACGCCCAGCACAAGCAGGACCAGCACGAACACGCCGCCGAAGGTCCACAGATAGGGCCAGGTATATTTGTGCCAGGCGGTGGCGATAGCCACCTTCATCTCGTTGTAGACCAGAGCGTATTCCATCCATGCGGCAAAGATAAGCACGCCGGCCACGCCGAGAATGCTCCAGAAAGCCACGAACCAGAACCGCCCCAGCCAGCGGTAGCCCCGATGGTCCAGTCCCAGC
>JALVTA010000060.1 GCA_027036095.1 Thiotrichales bacterium
CCGCGAGCGCGTCGCGCCCATCCTCGCCTGACCCGTGACGGAACCGACACCTCGCAGTTCCTGGCAAGCCGGCAAGGGCGAGCGCCTGCTGGCCGGCATCGTGGCGCTGGCGGCCACGGCGACGGCATTGTTCCTCATTCTGTCCCCGCCTCGTGACGATTCCAGCGCAGGGGGCGGGAACCCTTCCTCCGCGAAAAGTGGAGGACCGCCCACCTTCCCCGTACCCAAGCGCTCCGTGAAAGCACGCAACTCCGGAGACGTTCATGACGCCCATTCAGCCACGCCAGCCAGAAAGACGGCCACGCGCGCGGTTCCGGCGACAACCCGACCGACTGGCCAGCATGCAGCCACAAACAGGCCCGCGTCCAAGGCCAATCCGGTCCCCGGGCATACAGCCAGGAGCACGGTTGCGAACCATCCATCGCCCAACCGTTCTCATGCTCCGCATCACGGGTATTACGTCCAGACTGGCGCCTTTCGTGACCTGAGCCGCGCGCAAACGCTGAGCCGGCGCCTGGCGCGAACTGGCTGGCCAGTGCGCATTGTTGACAAGCGTAAGGGCCGGGAGCACCTGCACGCCGTCGTCATCGGCCCGTGGGCCACGCCAGGCAAGGCCGAAGCGGTCCGGAAAAAGGTAACGCGCCGACATCACATTCAGGGCTTCGTGATTCATCTGTAGCATGTGGCATCCACCGGCAATCGCATGAACGGACACCGCGCCTGTGTGGCCGCTGGCCACCCGCGCACCGCCGAAGCGGGCGCGGAGGTGCTGCGTGCCGGCGGCAACGCGGTGGATGCGGCCATTGCCGCCGTGGCCATCAGCTTCATCGCCGAACCGGTGCTCACCGGCGCTGGCGGAGGCGGCTTCATGCTGATCCGTGAACCCGACGGCCGCGCCACGCTGCTCGACGGCTTCGCCCGCATGCCCCGCATGCACGCAAACAGGCCGGCCGGCGCCCGCGACACGCTTGATTTTTGCGCCGTCCCGGTGGATTTCGGAGACACGGTGCAAACCTTCTATGTCGGCCGCGCCTCGGTGGCCGTGCCCAATCTGATGCGCATGCTTTTCGATGCCCATCGAAGCCACGGCCGCATGCCGATACGCGACGTGCTGGCGCCAGCCATGCAGGCTGCCCGGGACGGCGTGCGGCTGAACGCGCTGCAAGCCTCGTTCATCCGGCTGCTGACGCCCATCCTGACACGCGAAGACGAATGCCGACGCCTGCACGCGCCCGAAGGACGACCGCCAAGCCCGGGTGAGCCATTTCGGAACCCCGATCTCGCTTCCACGCTGGAAATTCTCGCACTCGACGGCGTGGACGAAATGTATCGCGGCGACATCGCGCGCGCCGTGGTCGCATCCGTCTCTCCGGGCGGCCTGCTCACCATGCGCGACATGGAAACCGCAACCAGGCTGCGACGCGAGCCCGTTTCGTCAGAACTGGCCGGCGGCGCCCTGCTCACCAATCCGCCGCCCTCAGCCGGCGGCGTGCTCATCGCCTTTTCGCTGATGCTGTTGGAACGCCTGCTCGCTCACCCGTCCGCCGGGAAGCACGGACTGCCCTGGCGCATCCTGCTGGCGGAAACAATGCGCGCGGCTTCCCTGGTTCGCGCGCGTGTAACCCGCCCTCCGGAAGCGGGTGCGGACATTCCCGCCGACATCTTGGACGAGAGCAGCCTGAAGCGCTGGTTGAATTCATGTCTGCAACACCTTGAAATTTCAGGCATATCCAAAGGCGCCATCGAGCCATCCGACCGCCACGGCAGCACCACCCACATCAGCGTGCTGGATCGCGAGGGACGCGCCGTTTCGGTCACCACCAGCAATGGCGAAGGCTCCGGCATCGTGGTGCCGGGCACGGGCCTGCACCTGAACAACATGCTCGGCGAGGAGGATATCAATCCGGGGGGATTCCACCGGCTGCCAGCCGGAGCGACGCTACCCTCGATGATGGCTCCTTCCATCTTCGTGCGCGATGGGCGGCCGGCCATGATCCTGGGCAGCGGCGGCTCCAATCGGCTGCGCGGCGCCATCATGCAGGCCTTGCATCAGCACGTCAGCCTCGACCTGCCGGTGGCCGAGGCCGTGGCCGCGCCGCGCATCCACCTGGAAAACGGCGTGCTGGACTGCGAGCCCGGCGCGCTGGGCGAAAGGGGGACGGCTTTGGCCGAGGCGCTGGGCTGGCAGGTGCGGCCATGGCGGGAACCATCCGTTTATTTCGGTGGCGTGCACGCCATTGCAGTGGATGCCAACGGCGGCGTACAGGCGGGCGGCGACCCGCGTCGCGGCGGCGCGGTGGCATGGGCGTGATGGCTGTTCGCGCCATCGTCGCACTGGGAGGCAACCTCGGCGCGACCCCGGAAGATCTGAC
>JALVTA010000061.1 GCA_027036095.1 Thiotrichales bacterium
AACTGGTCAGTGACGCCGTGGCGCTCAATCCGGCGCGGGGCGACAGCCTGAGCGTGGTCAATGCCTCTTTCGTCAAGGCAGCCGAAGGGGACGAAAGCTATCCCTTCTGGCAGGAGCCGTGGTTCATCGATCTGGTCAAGCAGGCGCTGGCGGTCATCGCCATCGTGCTGGTGTTCTTCGGCATCGTGCGGCCCATGCTGCGTGAGCTGACCAAGCCAGACGAGGCGCAGACGCTCGAGTATCCGGAAGAGGTCGTCTCCGAGGAGGAGGAAGAGAGCGTCGAAAGCATGGAGGAGATCCACAAGGCGCTGGATCAGATGAGCGAATCCGTGGAACAGGCGGTGGCCGAGGCGGCGCAGGGGGGCAGCGAGGAAGATCAGCACAACTTCGAGCGGGCACGCACCCTCATCCAGAACGACCCGAAGATGGCTGCGCATGTGATGAAACAGTGGATTCAGGAGGGCTGACGACATGGCTGAGGCACCCGAAGTCGAAGAAACGGAACTTTCCGGTCTGGACCGGGCCGCCATTCTGCTGCTGGCCATGGGCAAGGACGCTGCGGCCAAGGTGCTCAAGCACATGAACCCGCGCGAAATCCAGATGATCGGCACCGCCATGGCCCAGGTGGAGAACGTCAGTCGCGAGACCATCAACGAGGTCATCAAGCGGTTTCTGGACGAGGTGGGCGAGGACGTGCTCGGTGTGGATCCGAGCGAGTACGCCCAGGAGCTGATGGCCGAGGCGCTGGGCGAAGGGGCCGGTGCCATGCTGGAGGCCCACATGCTGGCCGACGACCTCAAGGGCCTGGAGGCGCTTAAGTGGATGCATCCCTCCACCGTGGCCAACATGCTGCGCAACGAGCACCCGCAGGTCATCGCCATTGTGCTCTCCTATTTCGAGCCGGATCAGGCGGCCGAGGTGCTGAAGGGCATTCCGGAGCGTTTTCATGCCGAGGTCATCTACCGCATCGCCACCCTGGATGCGGTGCAGCCGCGGGCGCTGTTCGACCTCAATGACGTCATCGAAAGCGCGGCGCGGGATGGTCGGGGCGGCAAGCTGGCCGCCATCGGTGGCGTCAAGACGGCGGCGGAGATCATCAACATGCTCGGGGCCGGCCACAGCGAGGAGATCCTCGACGAGCTCTCCAAGGAGCACGAAGATGTGGCCCAGTCCATCCAGGATCAGATGTTCACCTTCGAGGACATCAAGGGGCTGGACGACCGCGCGATTCAGACCGCGCTGGCCGAAATTCCCAACGACGTGCTGGTGCTGGCCCTCAAGGCAGCCGACAACGAGCTGCGTGAGAAGTTCCTCAACAACATGTCCAAGCGGCAGGCAGACATCATGCGCGACGATCTGGAAAATGCCCCGCCGGCCAAGCTCAGCGAAGTGGAAGAGGCGCAGCGCACCATCATCCAGATCATCCGCCGCCTGGCCGACGAAGGCAAGATCACCATGCCCGGTGCCGGTGAGGAGATGCTCTGATGCCCAAGGCGGAACCCGCCCGTCCGGTCAAGCCCATTCCCGCCGAGCGCATACAGGGCGGCAGCCCATGGCGGCTTGAACGCTTCAGCGAGCGGGAAGAGCGGGAAGCGCAGGTACTCAGCCAGCAGGTGCTGGCGCAGATGCGTGAAGAGCTGAGGCCGCAGCTTGAGGCGGAGCTGGACGAGATCCGGCGTCAGGCGCGCGAGCAGGCCCGCAAGGAAGGGTATGAGGCCGGCCATGCCGAGGGGCTTGAGGCTGGCCGCCGCAAGGCCGAAGCCGAGCTGGCCGAAGCGCGCGCCCAGCTGGAGCAGTCCTTTCAGCAGCTGGTCGATCCGCTGCTCAGGCAGCTGACACACCCGCTCGAGGCGTGGGAGCCGGCACTGGTGGAGACTGTGGCACAGGTGCTGGAGGCGGCGCTCAAGCGTTTTCTGGTGGATGACGCCGAAGCGCGCGCCCGCCTGTTTTCCCGGCTGGTGGAGCAGCAGCTGGCGGACTGGCAGGTGCGCAGCGTGCCCGTCACCGTCAGCGTCTCTCCCGAAGACGCCGCCTGGGCCGAGAGGCTGCTGAACGAGCGTCCCCATGTCACCCTGCGGGTAGACGAAACCCTTCACGCCGGTCAGGTACGCCTGCAACAGGCGCACAGTCTGGCCGAACTTGACTGGCAGAAGGCCCTTGACACCTTCGCAGCGGCACTGGATGAAGCGCTGATCCGTCATGACCCGTCACCCTCTGACAGCGAAACTGCAGCGTCGGCTGAACAGGGTTGAGCTGCCTGAGCCCGCACCGCTGACCCGCATGGGCACGCTGGTGCGGGTGACCGGCCTCACGCTGGAAGTTCGGGGCCTGGAGGCCCCGCTGGGCGCCCGTTGTCTGGTGGAGCAG
>JALVTA010000062.1 GCA_027036095.1 Thiotrichales bacterium
TTGTGGGCGTGGGCGGGGCGCGGCGGGCGTGGGCAGTCTGCCCAGTGCAGGCCCTGAACGGCCGGTGTCTGGGTGGCGAGCACGTCGTCGGGCACGCCGAGGTCAGCGCAGATCACTTCACCGGCCAGCGCACGGCCCTGTTCCATAAACAGACCCAGTTTGGGCACGATAAAGGTTACGGTGGCATCGGCGCGGACGGCTGTGCCCAGGGCCTGTCCCGTATCGGCGGAAAGACCGGAAGGGATGTCCAGCGCGAGCACCGGTTTGCCGCTGGCGTTGATGGCGGCGATGGCGTCCCGATAAGCCCCTTCCACGCACCGGTCGAGGCCGGTGCCCAGCAGGGCGTCGACGATGACGTCGGTGCTGTTGAGGGTGTCGGTGTCAAACGGCAGGCCGCTGAGGCCCAGATCGGCCATTTCGTGCAGCATGGTGAGCGCATCACCGCGGATTTTGTGGGTCGGGCCCACCTGGAGCACGTCCACCTGCAGCCCGGCAAGGGTGGCATACTGCGCCAGGGCAAAGCCGTCCCCGCCATTGTTGCCGACACCGCAGACCACGCAGATGCGGCGTGCCTCAGGCCAGCGGTTCTGCAGCTGCTCAAAGGCGCTGAAGGCGGCGCGCTTCATCAGCAGAATGCCGGGGATGCCGGCCTGCTCGATGGCGACGCGGTCGATGGCCCGCGCCTGCTCGGCGCGGTAGAGGTTCAGTAGAGCCATAGCAGCAACGCTCCAAAAATAATGCGATACCAGCCGAATGCGCGAAAGGTAAAGCGTTCCAGAAAGCTCAGAAACAGCTTCATGGTGAGCCACGCCGTGACAAAGGCAACGGCAAACCCCACCGCGAGGGGTCCCCAGCCGGTGGTGGCAAAGTCTTCATAGTGGGTGACCAGGTCAAAGCCGGAGGCGGCCGCCAGCACGGGCAGGGCGAGCAGAAAGGAAAATTCGGCCGCGGTCTTGCGATCCAGCCCGATGGCAACCCCGCCCACGATGGAGGCTCCTGCGCGGCTGGTGCCGGGGATCAGTGCCAGTGCCTGAAACAGCCCGATCCACAGCGCCTGGCGCAGCGAGACCTGCTCAAGGGTGCGGGTGCGGTGGGTGCCTTCGGTGTAGAGTGCTTCCATGATCAGAAAGACGATGCCGCCGAGAATAAACATCCACGCGACCACTTCGATGCTGAACAGAGCCTTGATCTGATGGTGAAACAGCAACCCCAGCGCACCGATGGGCACAAAGGCAACGGTTACCTTGAGCCAGAGCGGCAGATGCTCCAGCGAAAATCGGTCGCGGTAGTGGGCGATCACCGCCAGAATGGCGGCCAGCTGAATAATCACTTCGAAGGCCTTGTTTTCCACATTCTGCGGCAGGCCGAGCCAGTCGGCCACAATAATCAGATGGCCGGTGGAGGAGATGGGCAGGTATTCGGTGAGGCCTTCGATAAGGCCGAGAATGGCGGCTTGGAAAAGGTCCATGGGTTCGATTGTGTCCGGTTGCGTTGCCCACATTATAGAGGGGGCAGGTGTGTTTGCGGGCTCCGGGCTGTGCAGAAGCCCATGGAGAGGGGATCCTCGACTTTCTACCGGTGCGATTTTTGGGCACGGGCGCAGCAGCCCCTCAGCGGCGGTTTCAGAGGCTGTCGCGCAGATCCACCAGCTGAAAGCCCATCAGCGGGGTGTCCAGCCCTTTGCTCAGCGCCATCACTTTGAAGATCTCGCCCATTTCGTCCGGCAGGGTGAGCGTTTTAATCTGCTGGCTCAGTTTGAGCTGCTCGGTCACCGGTAGGTCGGTGGGCAGGCTTTCGAGCAGACCGGTGCTCATCAGAAAATGCGCCTGGGTGGTGAAGCCGGCAACGCGGAATCCGGCGTCAAAGGCGGATTCGGCCACTTCCGTAAAGTCCACGTGGGCGGTGATGTCCTGCAGGCCGGGCCAGATCAGCGGGTTATCGTGCACACGGTGCTGGTAGAAACAGCGCAGCGAGCCGTTGAGGCGCTCTTTCTGGTAGAGCTCCCGCTGCGGAAAGCCATAGTCGATCAGCAGCACCACGCCGACGGCCATGACCTCGCTGAGGCTCTTGAGCCAAGGGTGCACGTTCAGGTTGACTTCGGCCTTGTAGCCCAGGGAAGTGGGCTGGATCAGGCTGCGCAGTCCGTTGACGATGCGTTGCAGGGTGGCCTCCGTAATGGGTTGTTGCGCCCATATCAGCTGTCCGCTGTCGTCCACGTCCACGGCCATGCGCCAGCTGCTGTCGGGTTCCAGATAAAAACGCTCCACCGGCATGGCGTCCAGCACTTCATTGGCCACCATGACCCCGCGCCAGCCCGGTTCCGGCAGGCGTTCGAGC
>JALVTA010000063.1 GCA_027036095.1 Thiotrichales bacterium
CCCGAGCGGTTCGCCGACCTGCTGGATGTGGCCGAGGCGGATTACCGCGGTCGCGCCGGTTTTGAAAACAGTCACTATCCGCAACGCGCCTGCTGGCAGGCATTGGAGAGAGATCTGGCGCGGCTTGACCCGCGGCAGTTCGTGGAACAGGGGCTGAAGGGTGCGGAGATTGGTCGTGCGCTGGACAAGGCCAGACTTGACCTGATCGCCCGGCATTGTGGCCGGGTTGATGCTGATTAAATTTCGCTATTTGCTAATAAAAAATATTTTTGCTGGAGGGCAGCGTGTTTGCTGGGGCAGAATAAGGTCGGCTACATTAAAGGAGGTGACCATGTCTCAGCAGAACGATAATCTGAAATGGCTGAACCTGACCCGGCTGGCCCTGCCCGTCAAGGTGCTGTTCACCGGCTATCTGATGGCTATCGGTGTGGGGCTGATGATGGCGGGGCTGCAGATTCTGCTCACCCACGGCATGGCGGATGGTAAGTTCGGCCTGTCGGTGGATGATATCGTTTACAGCTACTATGGTAACCGCACCGGCTCAAAGCTTGAGACGGCTCTCAACGGCATCATGAAGGACAAGGCACCGCCTGCGGAGCGACTGGAGATCATCAAGTGGGTGCGTAATGGTGCTGACAGGAAGACCTGGGAGCAGAAGATCAAGCCCATCGTCATGAAACGCTGTGCCAAATGTCACGCGCACATTCCGACGCTGCCCAATGTGACCAAATATGAAGTGGCCAAGAAGCTGGCTGCCGTGGACCATGGTGCATCAATCAAACAGCTGACGCGCCTGTCGCACATCCATCTGTTCGGCATCAGTTTCATCTTCATGTTCGTGGGCTTCATCTTCAGTTTCGCCGTCGGTTTCAACCGCATCTGGAAAATGATTCTCATCTTCACCCCCTTTGCCTTCCTGATTGTGGATGTGGCCTCCTGGTGGCTGACCAAATGGAATCCCAACTTCGCCTGGTTCACCATCATCGGTGGCTTTGCCTACACGGCAGCGTCGACCGTGATGATTCTCTCCAGCCTGTGGCAGATGTGGATCATGCCATGGCGGGGTCAGTACCGGGACTGCAACGCATGGAAGGGGGAGTGCGATCGCTGACGTCGACGGCCATTTTCCTGTCTACGCCCGCTATCTGCGGGCGTTTTTGTTTTGTGCGTTAAAATCTGAAAATTGTTCAGCAGCAGGAATTACCCATGCCCTATCGCGCAGATCATCTAGTTCGACATGCAACACTCCGTCAGTTACAGGTATTCGTGGCCATCGCCCGTGAGGGCAGTTTTTCCCGTGCGGCTGAAAAGTTGCATCTGACTCAGCCGACCGTGTCCATGCAGGTCAAGAAACTGTCCGAGGCGGTGGGTGAGCCGCTGTTCGAGCAGATCGGCCGCAAGGTCTATCTGACCGAAGTGGGCCGCATCATGCTGGAGACGGCCGAGGTGATCCTCAGTCAGCTGGCGCTGGCCGAGGAGCGGGTCAATGAGCTGCGCGGCGTGGCCGGGGGTACGGTGCGCATCGCCGTGGTGAGCACGGCGCAGTATTTCGTGCCCGAGGTAATCCACGCCTTTCTGAGCGAATACCCCGCCGTCAATGTGGTCATGGAGGTGGGCAACCGTGAAGCGCTGCTGGCGCGTATCAACGCCAACAAGGATGACTTCTACATCCTCGGCCAGCCGCCTGAAGGGCTGCGGGTGGAGAGTGAGCTGCTGGCCAACAACCCGCTGGCGGTGGTGGCCCATCGGGACCACCCGCTGGCGCAGGAGAAGAATCGCATTCCCCTGCAGGCGCTGGCGGAGGCGCCGTTTCTCATGCGCGAACAGGGCTCCGGCATCCGCAAGCAGGTGGAGCGGGTCTTCCACGAGCGGGGGTTTGAACCCAACATCAAGATGGTGCTGGGCGGCAATGAGGCCATCCGGCTCGGTCTGCGGGAGAATCTGGGGGTGAGCGTGGCCTCGCTGCCGACGCTGATGAACGAGATCGAATCCGGCGAGATCGTGGTGCTGGATGTAGAGGGCTTTCCGCTGATGCGCCACTGGTATCTGGCCTGGCCGGAGGGCAAGGCGCTGTCGCTGGCCAGTCGCCTGCTGATCGATCGCATGAAGCAGGGTGCGGCAGAGCTGGATGCCCATATTGAGTATCTGCTGGCTGCAAATAGCCTATAGTTTATGTAACGCATAATTCTTATCGATTTGTCTTATGTTGCTTGCCTTCCTACAATGCCTACTGACGCACATCGCGTGCTTTCAACAGCAAGAAAAGGAGTGCCATCATGGCTCTGGACCAATCCAACCGTTACGCTAACCTGGA
>JALVTA010000064.1 GCA_027036095.1 Thiotrichales bacterium
CCAGCTCCTCGCCGCCGATGCGGAAGACCAGGTCACTGCTGCGGCGGAAATGGCCGAACACCAGCCGGGCCACCTCTCTGAGCAGTTGATCGCCGGCTGGATGGCCGAGTGTGTCGTTATAGCGCTTGAAATGATCCAGATCGATCAGCATCAGGCAGAAGTGCTCCCCCTTGCGCCGTGCGGCACGGATTTCCCGGGCCAGCAGCTCTTCGAACAGACGACGGTTGTAGAGGCCGGTGAGCGGGTCATGCACGGCTTCTTCCTCGCTTTCGATAAGGGCGGTGATGTCGTCGAGCAGGTAGAAGTGCCAGCGCTGGCCGAACATGTCTTCCAGATCCGAACGCCAGTACTGGAACCAGCGGGGATGTCCATTCGATACCGTGTGGGTGCGGGCCAGATGTTCGAAGTGGATCAGGTGGGGGTTTTCATCCGCCTCCGGCGAGTCCAGTATCAGCAGTTCATCAAGGGGCTGTCCGGCAAGCTGCTCCGGGGGTCGGCCCAGTATTTCGGCCAGACCGGCGCTGACCGCATGCACCTGGCCTTCGGGGTCGGTTTTCACATACAGTGTCATGCGGTCGATCAGCTGTGCCTGCTGGCGCAGCTGGAACAGTTCGTTGCGGGCGCGCAGCAGATGCTCGGTCAGGCAGGCGGTTTCCCCCAGTGTGTCCAGCGCCAGCTCGAAGATGTCCTGGGCAACCGGGTGGATGATCATGTGGCCCTGAAAGGTGTCGCTGGCAAAGTGAAGCTGTACGCAGTCGCCGATGCGTTCCACTGGATGGTCCTGATGGGGATGAAGCTGCTTGAGCAGGTCGTTGCGCTGTGGATGGTAAAAGCGCACCTTGCGCTCATGAGGGAGGCACAGCTGCACGGCGCTCTCTCTGGCGTTGAGGATGGTGGTGACAAAGCTCATGACTTCGGCAAAGAACTGTTCCAGTGTCTCAGCCTGCATGAGCGTGTGATTGAGGGTGGAAACCGCCTGCTGGTAGCAGCGCAGCAGCAGTGATGCGGGGATGGTCTGGTCGTTCATTTGTGTTTACCAGTCAATGGCTTGCCCGGATTTTTTTGACAGCAGGTCAAGATATTCACGATGGGCGGAAAGTTCATCCGCATGTGCCCGGACGACGGGAATGGCGATGGCGGCGGACCGGTCCGACATGGCCGTGTCCGAGGTGGAGGCGGCAGGGCTGTCATCGGTATCGAGCAGCAGGCTTTCCTGTCCGCCGGTCATGGCCAGATAGACGTCGGCAAGGATTTCCGAGTCAAGCAGGGCGCCGTGGAGGGTACGGTTGCTGTTGTCGATGCCGAAGCGTTTGCACAGGGCATCCAGGTTGACCCGCTGGCCGGGGAAGCGCTGGCGTGCCAGCGTCAGGGTGTCGGTGATGGTGCAGTGGTCTTCAAGACGGCCCCAGCGGTTGTCCTTACCCAGCAAGGAGAGTTCGTAGTTGATGAAGCTGACGTCGAATTCGGCGTTGTGGATGATCAGCTCCGCACCGCTGACAAAGTTCATGAAATCTTCGACGATATCTCGGAAGGTGGGTTTGTCGGCAAGTAATTCGTTGCTGATGCCGTGCACCTGCAGAGCTTCTTCATCCACCGCCCGTTCCGGGTTGATGTACTGGTGGTAGTGTTCGCCCGTCAGGCGCCGCCTGACCAGCTCTACAGCACCGATTTCAATGATGCGGTGACCGGACCAGAAATCTTTCTGGCCCTTGTTCATGCCGGTGGTTTCGGTATCGAGGACGATCTGACGCATGGGGTATAATTTCTTTTTCTGATGAAACATAAATTATAGGTGATGCAGACATGCCCCGTATCCGCAAAGGCAGCTATGTGAAATTCCATTACGAACTCCGCGACGACAAGGGGGAGCTGATCGAGTCCACCTTCGGCGGTGAGCCCATGGACTATGTCCACGGCG
Organism: Thiotrichales bacterium; assembly: GCA_027036095.1. Lineage (GTDB taxonomy): Bacteria > Pseudomonadota > Gammaproteobacteria > Thiomicrospirales > Thiomicrospiraceae > Sulfurivirga. The sequence goes on from JALVTA010000064.1 coordinate 1,919, forward strand.
AAGAACAGATCATCGAAGGGCTGGAGCAGTTTCTGGACGGCGAAGAGCCGGGCTTCGAAGGGCGGGTGACCATTCCGCCGGAAAAGGCCTATGGCGAATACCGTAATGATCTGGTGGTCTATGCAGGGCCGGAGAACTTTGATGATTCCGTAGAGCTGCGTGAGGGCGAGGTGGTAGAGACCACCGATCCGGATGGCAACCCGGTGCAGTTCCGCATCACCCGCATTGAGGAAGACAGGGTCTATCTGGACGGCAATCACCCGCTGGCCGGCAAGACGCTGGAATTCAAGGTGGAAGTGGTCGACGTCGAGTGATGAGCGCCACCGACCACCCGCATGAAAAGGGCGCGCAAGCGCCTTTTTTCGTTGCAGAGC
>JALVTA010000065.1 GCA_027036095.1 Thiotrichales bacterium
CGCGCCATCCAGCAGCGAGGCGTGATTGAGCTTGTCATGGATCAGGGTGTCGCCCCGCTGCGCCAGCGCCTGCTGCACCGCCAGATTGGCCATGTAGCCGGTGGAAAACAGCAGCACCCGCTCCACGCCGAGCCAGTCGGCCAGCTCGTCTTCCAGCAGGTGATGGTGCAGGTGGTGGCCACTGACCAGATGGGCCGCGCCGCTGCCGAAGCCGGCCTGATCATCGGCGCACACGGCGGCGCGAATCTCCGGGTCTTCCGTCAGGCCCAGATAGTCGTTGGCGGCGAAATTGATGAGCCGGCGGCCATTGAGCTGAATGAGCGTGCCCACCGGCGAGGTGACCAGCGGCGGCGTGCGCCACAGGTCGGCGGCCCGCTGCGCCGCCAGCCGCTGCTGCAGCCGCTGGCGCAGGGGCACAGTCAGGCCACCTCCGCGCCGTCGTCCAGATGGGCCTTGGCGCTGTGCTGCATCTTCAGCCCCAGCTTGGCGAACAGGGCGCGGTCGCGGTCGGCTTCCGGGTTGTCGGTGGTCAGTAGCTTGTCGCCGTAGAAGATGGAGTTGGCCCCGGCCATGAAACACAGCGCCTGCGCCTCGTCCGACAGTTCCAGCCGCCCGGCGGACAGGCGGACATAGGATTTGGGCATCATGATGCGGGCGGCGGCGATCACCCGCACCAGCTCAATGGGGTCGGTCTTGCCGCGCATCTCGGCCAGCGGCGTACCTTCGATGGGCACCAGCAGGTTGATGGGCACTGAATCAGGATGGGGCGTGAGGTTGGCGAAGGTGCGCAACAGTTCCGCCCGGTCTTCCGGCTTCTCGCCCATGCCGATGATGCCGCCGGAACAGACGTGGATGCCCGCCTCCTGCACCCGTTTGATGGTATCCAGCCGGTCCTGATAGGTGCGCGTGGTGATGATCTTGGGGTAGTAGGCCTCGGAGGTGTCCAGGTTGTGGTTGTAGTAGTCCAGCCCCGCCTCCTTGAGCTGCTGCACCTGCTCGTCGTCCAGCATGCCGAGGGTCATGCAGGTTTCCATGCCCAGCGCCTTGACCATCCGGACCATCTCCAGCACTACGGGAAAGTCCTTCTTGGAGGGGCTGCGCCAGGCGGCGCCCATGCACAGGCGGGTGGCGCCCTTCTCCTTGGCCTGCATGGCCTTGTCCAGCACCTCCTGCACGGCGAGCATCTTTTCCTTTTCCAGCCCGGTGTTGTAGCGGGCGGACTGGGCGCAGTAGGCGCAGTCTTCGGCACAGCCGCCGGATTTGATGTTCACCAGCGTGCTCACCTGAATCTCATTGGGGTCGAAGTGCTGGCGGTGAATGCGCTGCGCTTCGAACAGCAGGTCGTTGAGCGGCATGTCCAGTAGCGCCTGTGCCTCATCCCGCGTCCAGTCATGTCGAATCTCGCCCAGTTCAGCCATTTGGTGTACCCTTGAATGCGTGTCTGACCGCATTTTAACAGGGGCCTCCCCCATTTTTACGGGATCGGATTTTCCGCAGCGATGAAAACGGCCCGAAACCCCCTGCTCCAGTGGCTCAACAGGCTCGAACGGATGCTTTTCCCGCCCCGCTGCGCGCTGGACGCGGGTCCGGCCAGCCGCTTTGATCTGGCCGACGCGCTGGTGGCGCAGCTGCGCCCGGTGCTGGATGCGCCCCACTGCCCCCGCTGCGCCACCAACACGCCCGACGGCCACCTGTGCGCCGCCTGCCTGAACACTCCGCCTGCCTTTGACCGGGTGCTGGCGGCCTTCTGGCTGGACGACTCCCTGAAAACCCTTCTCCACCGCATGAAATACGGCCGCCGCCCCGATTTCCGCATCACCCGGCTGGTGAACGAGCTGATGGCGGAACAGCTGCCCCGCTGGCAGCCACGGGCGCAGGCGTTGCTGCCGGTGCCGCTGCACCCCAGCCGTCTGCGGGAGCGGGGCTTCAACCCCAGTGACTGGCTGGCGCGGGACCTAGGCCGGGCCTTCGGCCTGCCGCGTCTGCAAGCGCAACGGTTGCGGGATACGCCCCATCAGGCGCAACTGCATGGCAGGGCGCGGCGACGCAACCTGAACGGGGCGTTTGTGGCACCTGCCGCCGTGGCCGAGTTCGACACCCTCGCCATTGTGGATGACGTGCTCACCACCGGACACACGGCCCATGCGCTGGCGCAGGCGGTCAGGGCCGTTCGCCCCGACATCAGGGTGGAAGTGTGGGTGCTGGCCCGCACGCCGATGCTATAATTTCCCTATCACT
>JALVTA010000066.1 GCA_027036095.1 Thiotrichales bacterium
ACCTGGCTGCGCAAGCTTCCGCTGCAGTGCGAGCTGGATCCTTTCAGGCTGTCACCCGGCCAGCAACTCGCTCGTTTGATGACCATGCTGGAGGATTTGTCTTCCGCCCATCAGACCGGTAATATAGGCCACGATAAAACAAAATAATAAACATCCAATATCCAACTGGAGTGAACCATGGCAAAGGCACAACCGATTCAGGATCCCTATCTCAACGCGCTGCGCAAGGAGCGCATTCCGCTGTCCATCTATCTGGTCAATGGCGTCAAGCTGCAGGGGCGTATTGACTCCTTCGACCAGTTCGTGGTCATCCTCAAGAGCAATGTCACGCAAATGGTCTACAAGCACGCCATCTCCACCATCGTGCCCAGCCGCGAGCCCAAGTCCTTCAATCTGGGCGAGATGATCGCCGAGAGTGCCGAGGCCGAGAGCGCAGCAGAAGAATGAAACCCTTGAGGCTGGAGCGAGAAAGCCGGCACCGCCGGCTTTTTGCGTTTGAGGGAGATCGCGCGTGACCGAACTGTTCGGGCGCATCCGCCCGCAGCGGGAGCTGGAGCGGGCGGTGCTGGTGCATGTGGAGATGCAGCAGGCCGAAGACCGTGAAGAGCTGGAGGAGTTCCGTGAGCTGGTGGGCTCCGCCGGTGCCGAGGTGTGCGCGCTGATTACCGCCCGGCGCGACCGGCCCGACCCCAAATATTTCATCGGCAGCGGCAAGGCGGAAGAGGTCCGTGACGCCGTGGCCGCCTGTGAGGCGGATGTGGTCATCGTCAACCATGCCCTGACCCCGGCGCAGGAGCGCAATCTGGAAAAGCTGGTGCAGTGCCGTGTGCTGGACCGGGTCGGGCTGATTCTGGACATCTTCGCCCAGCGGGCGCGCTCCCACGAGGGCAAGCTGCAGGTGGAGCTGGCCCAGCTCAAGCACATGTCCACCCGTCTGGTGCGAGGCTGGAGCCACCTGGAGCGGCAGAAGGGGGGCATCGGCCTGCGCGGGCCGGGCGAGACGCAGCTTGAAACCGACCGCCGTCTGCTGCGCGAACGCATCCGTCAGCTGGAAAAGCGCATCGAGAAGGCCAGAAAGCAGCGGGAGCTGGGTCGTCGTGGTCGCCGAAAGACCGACCTGCCCACCGTGACCATCGTCGGCTACACCAATGCGGGCAAGTCCACCCTGTTCAACCGGCTGACCGAGGCGGGCGTCTATGCAGAGGATCGCCTGTTCGCCACCCTGGATGCCACATTGTGTCGGGTACACCTGCCCGGCGCCGGCCCGGTCATCTTTGCCGACACGGTGGGGTTCATCCGTCATATTCCTCACGATCTTGTGGCTGCCTTCCGTTCTACGCTGGAGGAGACCCGGGAGGCGGATCTGCTCATTCATCTGGTGGATGCCGCCGATCCGCTCCGTGAGGAGAAGATGGCGGATGTGCAGGCGGTCATTGCCGAGGTGGGGGCCGACGAGGTGCCGCAGCTTCTGGTCATGAACAAGATTGACCGCCTGCAGCCGGCGGTCTCACCCCGTATCGACTGGGACGAATCAGGTCGGGCGCAGCGGGTGTGGATCTCGGCGAAGGAGGGACTGGGACTTGATCTGCTGCAGCGGGCGGTGGCCAGCCACTTCAAGGGGCGCTTCCACCATCTGCGGGTACGCCTGCCGGTCACTGCCGGCAAGCTGCGCGCTCAGCTCTACACGCTGGGGGAAGTGCTCTCGGAGCATTTCGATGAACAGGGCGCGCCGGTGCTGGACATCCGTCTGACCGACGCGCAGAAGCGCCAGCTGGAACAGCTGGAGGAAGTGGAGATTCTGTAGGCGCGCTGAGCGTCACTCGGGTGAGAACCTGGGCTTTTCCGGCAGCTGCTGAAGCAGGCTCTGGGCGGTGCGCACATAGGCGCGGCGCTTCCAGATCAGCTGGAAACGGCTGCCGCCGGTCTGATTCCACAGAATGGCTGAGCGCAGCCCGGCCAGCAGCAGGGTGCGGATGCGCACCACATTGAGGCTGTCCTGCAGATATTCCGGCATGCCGTTGACCAGGATGCGCGGCTGCAGGGGACTAATGTTCTCCTCGTAGGCACGGGCCAGCGTTTCCAGCACCGGCCGCTCGATGCCGCCGAAATGCTCCAGTTGCCGCCGGGCCGTCTCGATGGTGTCGCTGAGGCGCTGCATCCGCTCACCGTCCTGCATGACTTTTTTGGCCAGAATGACCAGCCCCAGCGCGTAGCGGGTGATGTGCAGGTTGCGC
>JALVTA010000067.1 GCA_027036095.1 Thiotrichales bacterium
AAACTGCGCGAACGCCTGGCCCAGCTGAAGGCAGAGGTGGACGAAAACCGGCTGGCTCAGGAAGTTGCCATGATGGCCCAGAAACTGGACGTGGCCGAAGAGCTGGACCGGCTGCTGACCAATGTGCGTCACGTACGCGAAGCGCTGGAGCAGGACGGCCCGGTAGGCCGGCGGCTGGACTTTCTCATGCAGGAACTCAACCGCGAAGCCAACACCCTGGGCTCCAAGGCCGCCGACATGCGTCTGACCGAGGCCGCCGTGGAGCTGAAGGTGCTCATCGAGCAGATGCGCGAGCAGGTGCAGAACATCGAGTGATCAATTGATCCAGATCAACCCCATAAGCGGATTTTGTTTGCAAACGGGCTGCCCGTTCCATTAACATTTGCACCAAGTTGCCAAAAAGCATGAACCGCCCGCCGGGCGCAATCTGGGAGAGCAAGCCATGAGTGATTTCATCAAGTTCTGGGTTGTCGTAACCATTACGGTCGTCATCCCCTACGCCATCATCTGGGGCGTCTATTTCGACATCCTGCCCGAGTCTCTGGAAGTCATCATTTCCCAGCTGGCCGTGCTGGCTGCCATTGTCATCATCGTGGGTGGCAACCTGATGCTGATGTACAGCGACATCAAGACCGGCCGCTACAGCAAGCGTACCTGACAGACGGTTTCAGGACGAATCAGACGCCCGGCCACAGCGCCGGGCGTTTTCGTTTGTGGGCTACAATAACGCCACCTTCTTCATACGACTGGCGCCATGCAGAACGAAGACCCGCTGAAGGAAACCCCGGACACCCCGCCCGAAAAACCCTCCGAACAGGAACGAAAAGGCAGTGAACGTCCATCCCGCCGCAGACGACGCTGGTGGCTGTGGCTCCCCCTGCTGACACTGTTCATCCTCCTGCCAGCCATCGGCACAGGCTGGTACATGGTGACCATCTACCCCACCCTGCCGGATGCCAGCGAGCTGAAGGACGTGCGCTATCAGGTGCCGCTGCGCATCGTCACCGCAGACGGCAAGCTCATCAGCGAAATCGGCACCCAGCGCCGCATTCCGCTGGACTACACCGACATCCCCGAGCGCATGACCCAGGCCATCGTAGCGGCGGAGGATGAGAATTTCTTCTCCCATCCGGGCGTGGACCCGAAAGGGCTGGCCCGCGCCGTCTACCAGCTGATCACCACCGGCCACAAGAAATCCGGTGGCTCCACCATCACCATGCAGGTGGCGCGCAACTTCTTCCTCAGCCGCAAGAAGACCTTCATGCGCAAGCTCAACGAAATCGTGCTGGCGCTCAAGATCGAACACCAGCTGAGCAAGCCGGAAATCCTTGCCCTCTATCTCAATAAGATCTTTCTCGGACACCGCAGCTACGGTGTCGCCGCAGCCGCACGCACCTACTATGGCAAGGACATCCACGATCTGACGCTGGATGAGTACGCCATGCTGGCCGGCCTGCCCAAGGCCCCATCCGCCTACAACCCCATCAACAATCCGGCCCGGGCCAAGGCACGGCGCAACTATGTGCTGCGCCGCATGCACGAGCTGGGCTTCATCACCCGGGAAGAAATGGAGCAGGCCATGGCCGTGCCCGTGCATGCGAAACTGGTGGGCGCACGCGTGGAAGTCGAAGCCGGCTATGTGGCCGAAATGGCCCGTGACTGGGCTCAGCAGCGCTTTGGCGCCAAGGCGCTGGAGATGGGGCTGACACTGGTGACCAGCATCGACAGCCACCTGCAGCAGGCGGCCAACCGGGCGCTGCGCCGGGGACTCGTGGACTACAGCCGCCGCCACGGCTGGCGCGGCCCCATCGGACACCTTGCGCCCGCCCAGCTGGCGGACAAAGCCGACATTGAGCAGGCGTTGAAAAAAATCGATGAGCCCGGACACCTGAAAGCGGCCGTCATCACGGAAGTAACTGAGCGTTCCGCACAGGCTCGCCTGAAAGATGGCCAATCAGTCACCCTGCCCTTCGACCCGGCATTGAAATGGGCACGCCCCTACATCGATGCCAACAAGACCGGCCCCGCCCCCACCGCACCGATCGAAGTGGTCAGGCCGGGCGATCTGGTCTATGTGGAAGAGCGGGACGGCCAGTGGTGGCTGGCACAGAAACCGCAAGTCCAGGGAGCCCTGATCTCCGTGGAACCGGCCAATGGTCGCATTCTGGCGCTGGTGGGCGGTTTCGACTACTTTGACAGCAAGTTCAACCGTGCCGT
>JALVTA010000068.1 GCA_027036095.1 Thiotrichales bacterium
CGACAGCAGGCGTGCGCCGGGCGGGGTGCGCAGGTGGCTGTCCACCACCACCCGCAACGGATGGCACAGCGCCTCATCCAGACCGTAGCGTTCCATCAATGGCTTCGGCAGGCGCACATTGAGGGACGGATCGTCCTTCAGCACCGTCTCCACGCCGGTGATGATTGCGCCGTGACGCGCCCGCAGCAGGTGCCCCCGCTGCCGTGCCGCCTCGCCGGTGATCCACTGGCTTTCGCCATTGGCGGCGGCCACGCGACCATCCAGACTGGTGGCCAGTTTCAGACGCACCCACGGCAGCCCCTCGGTCATGGCCTTGATGAAGCCACGGTTCAGCGCCATGGCCTCATCGCTCATCAGCCCCACATCCACCTGAATGCCATGTGCCCGCAGCACCAGGGCCCCCTGCCCGGCCACTTCCGGATTGGGGTCCATCATGGCAATGACCACACGGGCCACGCCCGCTTCCACCAAGGCATTGGCACAGGGCGGTGTGCGCCCGAAGTGGCTGCACGGCTCCAGCGTCACATAGACGGTGGCCCCGGCGGCGCGCCCGCCCGCCTGCCGCAGCGCCACCACTTCGGCGTGCGGCCCGCCGGCGCGCGCATGCCAGCCTTCACCAGCCACCACGCCATCGGTCACGATGATACAACCCACCGCCGGATTCGGGCGGGTGCTGTAGAGGCCGCGCTCCGCGAGGCGCAGCGCGCGGGCCATGTAACGGGCGTCTTCGGCAGTGAAGCTCATTGACCGCTCCGGTTGTTGTTCAACAGCCGCTCGATCTCCTCGCGGAAAGCATTGACATCCTGAAACTGCCGATAGACCGAGGCGAAGCGGACATAGGCCACCTGATCCAGCTGGCGCAGGGCGTCCATGACCATCTCGCCAATCACGCTGGCCGGCACTTCGCGCTGTCCTTCGCTCATCAGCCGACGGGTGATGTCCTGAACGATCTGCTCGATGGCCTCGCTCTCCACCGGGCGCTTCTCCAGCGCCTTGATCAGACCTCGGCGGATCTTGTCTGAGTCGAAACGCTCCCGGTTGCCGTCCCGCTTGATGATGCGCGGCAGGGAGAGCTCGGCCACCTCATAGGTGGTGAAACGCTCGTTGCACACCTGACAGTGGCGCCGACGACGCACCTGCGTGCCCTCCTGCGCCAGGCGGGAATCGATCACCTTGGTGTCATCGGCGTGGCAGAAAGGACAGCGCATGTCGGACTCCGGAACAGGATACGAAAACGCCCGGCTGGGCCGGGCGTGTCATTTTACCGCAATTCGACCACCGCTCAGCGATACACGGGGAAACGGGCACACAGCTCCAGCACCTTCCCGCGCACGGCCTCTTCGGTGGCGTGATCCCAGTTTTCCTCTTCCTGATTGCAGGTATCAATAATGTCGCACATCCAGTGGGCCAGCTCGGCGCACTCGGCTTCCTTGAAACCACGGGTGGTGATGGCCGGCGTGCCGACGCGGATGCCGCTGGTGACGAACGGGCTCATGGGGTCATTGGGCACGGCATTCTTGTTGACGGTAATGTTGGCCGCACCCAGCGCTGCATCCACCAGCTTGCCGGTCAGCCCCTGACGGATGAAGCTGACCAGGAACAGATGGTTCTCCGTACCGCCGGAGACTACATCATAGCCGCGCTCGATGAACACGGACGCCATTGCCTTGGCGTTAGCCTTGACTTGCTTCGCCCAGGCCTTGAATTCCGGCTCCATCGCCTCCTTGAAGGCCACCGCCTTGCCGGCGATCACATGCACCAGCGGGCCGCCCTGGGTACCGGGGAAGACGCGGGAGTTGATCTTCTTCTGCAATTCAGGATCCAGCCCCTTGGCCAGAATCAGGCCGCCGCGCGGGCCGCGCAGCGTCTTGTGGGTGGTGGTGGTGACCACATGGGCATGCTCAATGGGCGAGGGATACTCGCCTGCGGCCACCAGACCGGCCACATGCGCCATGTCCACCACCAGATAGGCGCCTACCTCATCGGCGATCTCGCGGAACTTCGCCCAGTCCACCACCTGAGAATAGGCGGAGAAACCGCCCACGATCACCTTGGGCTTGTGCTCCAGCGCCAGTTCGCGCACCTTGTCGTAATCGATGCGACCGGTGTCGTTGTCGATGCCATACTGCACCGAGTTGAACACCTGGCCGGAAAAGTTCACCTTGGCGCCGTGGGTCAGGTGACCACCGTGAGCCA
>JALVTA010000069.1 GCA_027036095.1 Thiotrichales bacterium
GTTGCTCCTCTTGGTCAGCTTGATGTTCGCAACACCAATCCTACGAGTGGCGGCCACGGTGGCCAATCCGAATTTACAGCAATATAGGGGCACTACCGCTGAAAAAGCTGGGTCATGCGCCGGTGCGCTTCTGACCCGGCGGGGTGAACTGCCTTAAAATAAGCGTTTTTCCACAGCGATGGATACGGATCATGAGCGACACCCAGGCCAGTAAGGAAAAACTTTCCTCCGCCCGGCTGACGGAGAGCACCGACAAGTTCGTGGAGGAATTTACCGCCTCCATTCCTTTCGACAAGCGCATGTATCGCCAGGACATTCAGGGTTCGCTGGCCCATGCGCGCATGCTCAACAGGGTGGGCATCCTCACCGATGAGGAACTGGCGGACATCGAGCGCGGCCTGAAGCAGATTCAGGGCGAAATCGAGCGGGGCGAATTCCAGTTCTCCATCGCGCAGGAAGACATTCACATGAACATTGAGGCGCGGCTGACCGAGCTGATCGGCATCACCGGCAAGAAGCTGCACACCGGTCGCTCCCGCAATGATCAGGTGGCCACCGATATCCGCCTCTACCTGCGCGATGAAATCGATGAGCGCATTCTGCCGGAACTGAAGCGGCTGATGACCGGTCTTATCGAGCAGGCGGAGCGCTACCATGACGCCATCATGCCCGGCTTCACCCACCTGCAGACGGCTCAGCCGGTCACCTTCGGCCACCACATGCTGGCCTGGTTCGAAATGCTCCATCGGGATGCGGAGCGGCTGCTGGACGCGCGCAGGCGCATCAACACCAGCCCACTGGGTTCGGCAGCGCTGGCCGGCACCACCTACCCCATCGACCGCCACTATACCGCCGAGTTGCTGGGCTTCGAGCGGGTGGGAGAAAACTCCCTAGATGGGGTCTCCGATCGGGATTTTGCCATTGAGTTCACCCATGCGGCGGCACTGCTGATGATGCATCTGTCGCGCATGAGCGAGGAGCTGGTGCTGTGGGCCAGCGCCCAGTTCCAGTTCATCGACCTGCCGGACCGCTTCTGCACCGGATCATCCATCATGCCGCAGAAGAAGAACCCCGATGTGCCGGAACTGGTGCGCGGCAAATCCGGCCGGGTGTATGGCCATCTGATGAGCCTGCTGACGCTGATGAAGTCCCAGCCGCTGGCCTACAACAAGGACAATCAGGAAGACAAGGAACCCCTTTTCGACACGGTGGACACGGTGGTCAACAGCCTGCGGGCCTTTGCCGACATGATCTCGGCCATGCGCTTCAACCGTGAGGCGGGCTACGAAGCGGCACGGCGCGGCTTCTCCACCGCCACGGATCTGGCCGACTATCTGGTGAAAAAGGGCCTGCCCTTCCGCGACGCCCACGAAGTGGTGGGGGCGGCGGTCGCCTACGGCATCAGCACCGGCAAGGACCTGTCGGACATGTCGCTGGATGAGCTGCGCCAGTTTGATCAGCGCATTGACGAAGACGTGTTCGACGTGCTGACACTGGAAGGCTCGGTGGCCGCACGCAATCACTTTGGCGGCACCGCTCCCGAACAGGTGCGCGCTGCCGCCCGGCGGGCCCGGGCTCGTCTGGAGGCGCTCGTCTCAGGCTGAAGGTCGCGCGTAATCACTTTGGCGGCACGGCTCCCGAACAGGTCCGCGCCGCCGCCCGGCGGGGCCTGCGAGCGTATGGAGGCGCTTGCTCAGGCTGAGGTGGGTTGATCACAGGCCTGCAGACGGGCATCCACGACCTGATTGCGGCCATTGCGCTTGGCCTGATAGAGGGCCTCATCCGCACATTCAATAAGATCTTCAGGGCTTTCCACGCGGATTTCCGGCAGACTGGCCACGCCAATGCTGGCGGCCATGTGGATGATCTGATCACCCTGACGCAGTTCCGTTTCATTGACTCGGCGCCGCAGACGTTCGGCCACCTCCACGGCATTGTGAGAGTCTGCCCCCGGCAGAATGACCATGAACTCCTCTCCGCCATAACGGACAATCACATCGCCTTCCCGCACCACATGGCGGATCTGCTCCACCACCAGTTTGATGGCCCGATCGCCCACCATGTGACCGTAGGTGTCATTGATGCGCTTGAAGTGGTCAATGTCCACCATCAGCACCGCCAGTGGCGCTTCCTGACGCACGGCACGGCTGTATTCCTCCTTCAGGCGCTGCATGCCGAAGCGGCGGTT
>JALVTA010000070.1 GCA_027036095.1 Thiotrichales bacterium
CACTTGTACCGCCCGTCAGAGAGCTTCCAGTATCGATTGGCGCCGCATCTCGGACACCTGATCCGCTTGCTTCCCATACCAAAAACCTACCAAATTTGGTCCGGTTTGGTAGGGAATTACCAAAAATTAAATTTTCTTTGAAGTTTTACCTTTCGCCGGACACAAAAAAACCCGGCGCATGGCCGGGTTCTTCTGCTGTCCGGTTCGGTCCGTGCTTAACGCTTGGAGAACTGCGGACGACGGCGTGCCTTGTGCAGGCCCACCTTCTTGCGCTCCACCTCACGGGCATCGCGGGTCAGCAGACCGCGCGCACGCAGGGCCGGACGGTTTTCTTCGCTGTACTCCACCAGCGCGCGGGCGATGCCCAGACGGATGGCGCCGGCCTGACCGGTGGTGCCACCGCCCTTGACGGTGATGTAGGCGTCAAACTTGCCCTCGGACTGCGTCGCCTCGAACGGCTGGTTGATGATCATCAGGTCCGTTTCACGGGCGAAGAAATCCTTGATGTCACGACCGTTGACGGTCATCTTGCCGGTGCCGGGGCGCAGGAAGACGCGCGCAACGGAGCTCTTGCGACGACCGGTTCCGTAGTACTGTTCAGTTGCCATGGGTGTCACCTCTTATGCCTTGATTTCCAGGGGTTTCGGCTGCTGCGCCGCATGGGGATGTTCGCTGCCAGCGTAAACTTTCAGTTTCTTCAGCATGGCGCGACCCAACGGCCCGCGAGGCAACATGCCCTTGACGGCCAACTGAATCACACGCTCGGGGGCGCGTTCGATCATTTCCTCGAAAGTGAAGGTCTTGAGGTTGCCCACATAACCGGTGTGGCGATAGTACTTCTTGTCCTTGCGCTTCTTGCCGGTCACGGCTACCTTTTCGGCGTTGATCACGACGATGTAGTCGCCGGTGTCGACATGCGGGGTGTACTCGGGCTTGTGCTTGCCGCGCAGACGCGCCGCGATCTCGGCGGCCAGACGGCCCAGCGTCTTGCCTTCCGCGTCGACGATATACCAGTCGCGCTTCACTTCCTCGGGTTTTGCAACGAATGTCTTCATTTCTGTTTCCTGAAATTTGTGCTCAAATCCAATCAACGGCCCGCAGGCCACCTGACGTTAACGGGATGTCGGGGAAAGGATTTGCAAGCCGGCAATTATACCCGACAGACTTTCACATGGCAAAACGTTTGCGCGGCGTCCTTTATCCGTCACACTTGTTCAAGCCTTATCGAAACACAACCCCGCTAAAATGGCGGAAAAACTCAACAAGGGAGCCTCTCATGCCGCTGTCTCTGCGCCCACTGCTGTCCGTAATACTGCTGCTCTCCACCCTGCTTCTGAACGCCTGCAGCAGCTATCCCATGGGCATGAGCGAAAAGGAATGGAAAGCGCTGCCACCGGACAAGCGCGCCGAACTGCTCAAACTGGCGGCGAAGCAGAAACATGAACGGGAACTGGCCCGCCTGCGTGCCGAGGAAGCGGAAGCCAGAGCGCGTGCCGAGATCGAAACCGCCCGCCAGCAGGCGCTGGCCCGCCTCTATGGCCGGCTGCGCTATGGCGAGATGCTCAGCCTCAGCGTAGAAGGCGGCGAAGGCTACTTCTACCGCTACCGCCCCATCATGCCCGACAGCTGGCTGCTGACGATCGGCAGTACCCGACGGCTGCAGCTGCGCAGCGACCGGGGGGAAGTGATCGACCTGTGGGCCCGCTACACGCCGGGCAAGCTGCTGCTGTGCTCGGAAAAGCCCGAAAGGGACGAATATGAGCCCAAGGCCTGCACCGTGCTCATCGACCACTTCTGGGACCGGGGCGAGCGCAAACGTATCAGCGTGCCCCGCCCGTGGAACCGCAAAAAGCCGCTGCTGCGCAACGTGACAGTCTGGCTGCGCTACCCGCCTGTGCGCTCACGCCACTGTGACTGATACGGCCAGATGGAGCTGCCACAGCCCGAAACCGGCCACCAGCGCGCCGGCCAGCCGCTGCAGCCACACCTTCTGCGCCAGACGGGTGAAATAGAAGGCGAACACGCCCATCAGCATCAGGTTGGGCAGCGTGCCCAGCCCGAAGGCGGCCATCAGCGCCGCGCCCTCAAGCGCCCCGCCGCTGGAGAGCGCCCACACCAGCATGGAATAGACCAGCCCGCACGGCAGCCAGCCCCACACCGCCCCATACAGCCA
>JALVTA010000071.1:0-1474 GCA_027036095.1 Thiotrichales bacterium
GCGTTGATCGCGGCGTAGCTTCCAGTGAGCAGGAAGTTGATGAAGCCGAACTTGGCGATGGCCTCGCCGACCTTTGACCGGTCGCCGTGGTTGATGGCCTCCCGCCGCATGATCTCGTTGACGACCTGCGAGGTCTTGATGCCATCATCCTGACCCGGGCGGGACTTGCCCACCTCACGCAGCCCAGCGAGTGCCTCGTCGACATCCTTGCGGTGCTTGAGCCGGGCCAGCTGCCAACTTGCTGCCTGAATGTAGCTGGCCAGGGCGCGTCGATGGTTCTTGCTGGCGCCATGGATGTTCTTCCTGCGCAGCAGGCGATTGTTGAAGGAGGTGTCCGGCAGCATGGTTGCCAGCGCGCTCTTCATCTCGAGGTACGCCTGCGACACCTTGCCATCCTTGTTGAGCTTCTTGGCAGCTACGGCCAGGATGCGGCCAGCCACGGACATGTCAGGGATCTCCATCTCCACCTTCTTCGTGATGCCACCGACTTCATAGCCATCTTCCTGCAAGGCAGCACGGGCTGCCTCGGCGTCGGACAGGTTCTCAAACAGCTGGAACCCCTCTGTCGTCATGGTGAATTGCCACTGCCCACCCGCTTTCTCAGGTTTCCCGCGCACCGCGCCCGGCATGGTTGACGCCAGCGACTGCGCTGCGTCGTAGGCTTTCTGCTTGCTGGAGAACCCGGAATAGACTTCCTTCTTGCGGTAGCTGATGGCGTAATTGCCGAACCGGTTGAGCGGGAAGTAGGGTCCGGACTTGCGGATCATCTCCTTCATGTGGCCGATAGACCGGGCGAGCGAATCCCAATTGCTGAGCGGCACCTCCAGCTTGAGCAGCGACTCCGTGTCCGGCGCGGACTCAATGGCGTCGAGCAGAAGCGGGTCGGTCAGGCCATACATGCTCGTCAGATTGTTGATGACGGTGTCCAGCATCTGCACCAGAGAGTTGCGATAGAACTCCCGGGTGGCCTTGTAGGCAGCTTTCATGTCCGGTGGCAATTTGTTCCACGTGGAACGCAGGCGCGCATGGGCCTTCTCCGCGACCTTGGCGCGGAGCTTGTTCTTGCGGATCGCATCATGGGCGGGGTCGAGCCATGCCTTGTCCGGGTGGACCTGGAACACGGTGGAATCCGTCACCATGTCCTCGAACTCCTGCATGACAGGCTGGCCGCGGTGCTTCTTCTCGATGGACAGCCATTGTGCGTGCAGATGCTCGCCCGACCGCTCGAACTTCTTTGCGACTGCCTGCTCACGGGACTTGGCATCTACGTAGTCGTTGAGCGGGTTGTTATCCGGTCGTTGGAACAGTTTGCTGAACCGTGACTGGATGTGATCCAGCGTCAACATGCCGAGCAGGGTTTCCGCAGTAGCGTGCCCGCCTTGCCGGAGCTTGGCCCACGTATCTGCAAGCTGTTGCTCGGTATTGTCACTGAGCACCGACGCGATGGGTGACACGATCTTGCCGAGTACAGCAT
>JALVTA010000071.1:1484-2148 GCA_027036095.1 Thiotrichales bacterium
AGTCGGTGGTCTCCTTGCTGGGTGTGCCACCGAAGTCTGTCCCATAGAGCTTCTCGTCGATCTCGGCAATGACCTTGGGGATAGTCTTGTAGGCCGCGCTCTGTTCGCCGAGGGCGTCGGAGTACTCCACGCGAAGCGACTCAGCCAGCAGCATCGTGCGGTCAAATACAGTGGCAATGGTAGGCGGCACCCGGAGGAACCGGCGCACCGCTTCGATGAACTTGTGCAGGACGGTGGATGCGGGTCCGGGTTCGGCCCGGGTATCGCCGGCGGTATAGGACACCTGCATGGCCTCCTTCTGCAGGTTGGCATCGGTCATCATCTCCGCCAGGAACTCGAGAGGGTTGCGCAGCCCATACACAGACTCGATGACTCTCGACTTCGGCATGTCGTACTTGCTGGCGTAGTGGGCGATCATGCGCCGGCGCAGGGTGTCGACTTCCTGAGAGAACTTCTCATCCAGCGCCATCTTGTGCACGGTGGCGGCATGGACAGCTTCGTGGAGAAGGAGCCGCATGGTGAGAGAAGATAGGTCGTGCTGCCCCTCCCTTTTGAGCAACCGTGTAAGCGTATCATTATCCGCGGCGTGCTCAGCGTCGAGGGCGATGATGCGTAGAGAGGCGTCCATTTCTACGCCAGCTTTATTCGTGATGACGTAAGGCAC
>JALVTA010000072.1 GCA_027036095.1 Thiotrichales bacterium
AGTCAGCGGGCCGTCCACCCAGCGGGTGCCCTCGGCATCCAGCAGAAAGCGGCCCACCAGATCGGCGGCGGTGATGTCCTCGTTACAGGAGACGGTGATCAGCGGCTTACCCAGCCGCCAAGCCATGTGCTCCACAAAGCGGGACTTGCCGCAGCCGGTGGGCCCCTTGACCATCACCGGCAGACGAGCGGCATAGGCCGCCTCGTAACGCTCCACCTCATTGCCCACCGGCTGGTAGAAGGGTTCCTGTTCAATCTTGTACTGGTTGATATCAAAGCTCATGGGTTTCTCCAGAATAAGTCAGGACAGACACGCATGGCGTGCATGCGTCTCGATCCTGTCGATCAGGCCGTGTGCCATTGGCAGGCCATCCATCCGCTCGCTCATGGCTACATCATCCAGTGGCTGTAAGGCTTGGGCCGGGCGTGGCGCAAACTCCCTTCGATAAGACGTGCGCCACGCAGCTTCCGGCCCTGACGCCAACAGCCACTAAGCGTGACTCCGCAAACTGCTGCGCAGATGGATGGCCTGGCATGTAGCACGGCACATTCATTCCCGAGTGTTTCAGTCAGGAATGGCATGCCGAAAACCCCGGCTCGGGGGCCGGGGTCGCAGCGTCACAAGGAATTACTTGTGAACGCCCAGCTTCTCGCGCCAACCCGGATACAGACGGTCTGCATCCCACGGGAAGGACTCGAACGCACGGGCGAATTCCTTGTGGGTCTTGGCGAACTCGATGGGGTCTTCGCCGTTCTTCCAGCACTCGTAGGCCTGCTTCAGGGAGATGCCGCCGGCCGCCGGGCTGTCGATGTGGCCGAAGGAGCCGCCACCACAGGTGTTGATCACGTTGGCGTGGCCCAGGTTCTCGAAGAAGCCGGGCAGACGCAGCGCGTTCATGCCTCCGGAGATGATCGGCGTGGTCGCCTTCATGCCGTACCACTTCTGGTAGAAGTAGGGGCCCTGGCACTCGTCACGCTCCAGCATGTAGGCCAGTACGCGCTCGTCCTTGTGGCCTTCCATCTTGCCGTAGCCCATGGTGCCGGTGTGGATACCGGACGCACCCATCAGGCGGGCCAGCTTCATGTAGCAGATGGGATCCATACCCATGGGAGACTTGTAGGACGTGATGGCACCGTGACCTGCGCGGTGGAAGTGCAGGAACACGTCCGGGAACTCACGACGGGCAGTGGTCACGCCGTGCGGGCCGGTGACGAAGCCGTCCACCAGGAAGGCTACGTGCTTCTCGTTGCCGTACTTGGCGAACTGCTCCAGGATGTACTCGCCACGGTGGATCATCTCCTTGTACCAGTCGGAGGTGATGTTGGCGGAGAACAGCTTGGCCTCACCGGTCTCCTGCTGGGCACGGTCCATGGCCTCGGCCACCTTCGGAATGACCTCTTCCATGGGGCAGAAGGGCTGGTTGGCCTGCGGCTCGTCGTTCTTGATGAAGTCACCGCCCAGCCAGAACTGGTAGCACGCCTCGGCAAACGGCTCGGGACGCAGACCCAGCTTGGGCTTGATGATGGTGCCGGCGATGTAGCCGCCATCCTTCTCGGGACGACCCAGAACCTTCCACAGGTCCACGATGTTGGTGCTGGGGCCGTCGAACTTCTTGATCATCACTTCCGGCACATAGAAGTCCAGCATACGCAGGCCCACGTGGTCGCCCATGCCCTGGTTGTTGCCCAGGATCAGAGACCACATGTGGGACACGTTGTAATGACCGTCCAGCAGGTTGGGGTCGAACAGCTCGACCGGGTAGGCGATCTTCATCAGGCCGCCCTTGTCACCGAAGGCGGTCTCGTCGATCTCATAGACGATGGCGTCTACGCCCTTGGTGAAGTCGTCGGTAGTGGAAACCTCAACGTTGGTACCTGTGGAGGACTCGGCAGCCACGTGAGCGGCCACTTCCAGGAAGCCGTAACCTTCGGCCGGCTTCAGACGGTAAGCCACCAGCAGGTGACGGCCGCCCTTGATCAGATCTTCTTCTTTCAGGTCCAGGTTAGCGTAACGGTTGGATTGGTCCAGAGCCATGATGGCACTCCTTTTCTTGCTGTTGAAAGCACGCGATGTGCGTCAGTAGGCATTGTAGGAAGGCAAGCAACATAAGACAAATCGATAAG
>JALVTA010000073.1 GCA_027036095.1 Thiotrichales bacterium
GTACTGGTTCACTTGGGCATGAGTGGCAGCCTGCGCGTCCTGCCAGCCGATACGCCCGCCCGAAAGCACGATCATGTCGACCTGCTGCTGGATGACGGCCACCTGTTGCGCTACACCGACCCGCGCCGATTCGGCGCCTGGCTGACCGGCTCAGGGGACTGGCGGCAGCATCCGCGCCTTGCCGCACTGGGGCCGGAACCGCTGGATGAGGCCTTCAGCACAGAGTACCTGGCCGAACACTGCCGCAACAGCCGCCGCGCCATCAAGACGCTTATCATGGACAGCCGCATCGTGGTGGGCGTGGGCAACATCTACGCCAACGAGGCGCTCTTTCTGGCCGGCATCCATCCGACCCGTCCGGCCTGCACTCTGACGGAAGAAGAAACCGCCCGCCTGCACGCAGCAATCGTTGCCGTGCTGCGCAAGGCCATCGAAGCCGGCGGCACCACGCTGCAGGACTTCACCCGCCCGGACGGCCAGCCGGGCTACTTTGCCCAACAGCTCCACGTCTATGGCCGCTTAGGCGAGCCCTGCCCCCGCTGCGGCAGCCGGATCGAGCGCATGAACCTGGGGCAGCGCAGCGCCTTCTTCTGCCCCCGCTGTCAACCCGTATAATGAGGACCATGAACATGATCCGACTGACCGAATATTCCCACGGTGCCGGCTGCGGCTGCAAGATAGCCCCGGCACTGCTGGAAGAGATGCTCAAGACCGGCATGGCCCATAGCGTGCCGGATGAACTGCTGGTGGGCAACCACACCAAGGACGATGCCGCCGCCTTCGATCTGGGCAATGGCACGGCGGTGCTGTCCACCACCGACTTTTTCATGCCCATTGTGGATGACCCGTTCAAGTTCGGCCAGATTGCCGCCACCAACGCCATCAGTGATATCTACGCCATGGGCGGTCGCCCGCTGATGGCCATCGCCATCTTCGCCTGGCCCATCGACAAGCTGGATGCCGCCACCGGACAGCGGGTGATCGAAGGTGGCCGCGAGGCCTGCCGCAATGCGGGCATTCCGCTGGCCGGCGGCCACTCCATCGATGCGCCGGAGCCCATCTTCGGCCTGGCGGTGACCGGGCTGGTAGAAACGGCCCGGCTCAAACGCAACGACACCGCAGAGCCGGGCTGCCAGCTGTTTCTGACCAAACCCATCGGCATCGGCATCCTGACCACGGCGCAGAAGCAGAAGAAGATCCAGCCCGAACATCTGGATGCCGCCATCGAGCAGATGTGCACCCTCAACAGCGCCGGTGCCCGTTTTGCCGAGGTGGATGGCGTCACCGCCATGACGGATGTCACCGGCTTCGGCCTGCTGGGGCATCTGATCGAAATCTGCGAAGGCAGCGGCGTGCGCACCGAAGTGGAGGCGGCAGCCGTACCGCTGCTGCCTCATGTACTCGATTATCTGGCGCAGGGCTGCACACCGGGCGGCACCGACCGCAACTTCAACAGCTACGGTCACAAGGTCAGCCCGCTGACCGAACAGCAGCGCTACACTCTGTGCGATCCGCAGACTTCCGGCGGTCTGCTGGTAGCGGTGAAGGATGACGCCGTACCCGCCTTCCTTGACGTGGCGCGTGCGTGCGGCCTTGAGCTGAACCCCATTGGCCGCACCCTGCCCGCCGGTGAAGGGCCGCTGGTCACCGTCCGATGAGCACGCTGCCCCTGTTTGATGATTTTGAAGCCCTGGTGCGTGATCAGCGTCCGCTGATCGACACCCGCGCCCCGGTGGAGTTCAGGGCCGGCGCCTTTCCCGGCTCGGTCAACCTGCCGCTGATGACCGACGAAGAGCGCGCCGCCGTGGGCACCTGCTACAAGCAGCAGGGCAATGAGGCGGCGGTGGAACTGGGCCATGAACTGGTCAATGAGCAGGTGCGCCGCCCGCGCATCCACGCTTGGGCGGACTTTTACCGCGCCCACCCCGACGCACTGCTCTACTGTTTCCGCGGCGGGCAGCGCTCCGAAATTGCCCAGCGCTGGCTGTATGAATATGAAGGGCTGATCATCCCCCGGCTGCGCGGTGGCTACAAGGCACTGCGCCGCTTTCTCATTGAACAGCTGGAAGGCGCTCTGCCGGAGCGGCTGCGTCAGACCCGCCGTTTTGTCATTGGCGGACG
>JALVTA010000074.1 GCA_027036095.1 Thiotrichales bacterium
CGAGCAGTGGGGGGCCACTTGGGCCAATGTGAGCATCGGTGTGCTCTCCTCCATCGTGGACAACATTCCGGTGATGTTTGCGGTGCTGACCATGATGCCCGACATGAGCCACGGTCAGTGGCTGCTGGTAACACTTACCGCCGGTGTGGGCGGCTCGCTGCTGTCCATCGGCTCGGCTGCGGGTGTGGCGCTGATGGGGCAGTCCCGCGGCATGTACACCTTCGTGTCCCATCTCAAATGGATGCCGGCGGTGGCACTGGGCTATGTGGCCAGCATCCTGACCCATTTGTGGCTCAATGCCGAGCTGTTCAAGATTCCGGCAGGTGGCTGAGACGGGGTTTCCCCTGATTTTGCCGGGTGCCACTTGAGCACCCGGTGCATGGCTGCACATTTCCCCTTGTCTGACCGGTTTTCGACCATTTTCCGGTTTCGGAACGGGGTCTCCCTCATTTTTGCCGGATGCCATTCCGGTCGGGTTTTTTCGTGGCAGAAAATGCCGGTAGAATGGCCGAAACCGACCAGATGGAGCAGAAGACCATGCAATTTACCGCCGCACTGCGTCACAACACCCGCCGGCTGATGCTGCTGGGCGCAGGAGAACTGGGCAAGGAGGTGGCCATCGAGGCGCAGCGCCTCGGGCTGGAAGTCATCGCCGTGGACCGCTACGAAGGTGCACCGGCGCAGCAGGTGGCGCATCGTGCCCATGTGATCGACATGCGGGATGAGCAGGCGGTGCTGGAGGTGATCCGTTGCGAACGGCCGGACTGGATCCTGCCGGAGATTGAGGCCATCAGCATTGAGGCATTGTTTGCCGCGGAGCGGGAGGGTTTCACCGTCATTCCCAATGCCGAGGCGGTCAACAAGACCATGAACCGGCGCAATATCCGTCAGTTCGCCGCAGAAACGCTGGGTCTGAAGACGGGTGCCTATCATTTCGTCAATTCTCTGGAAGGTCTGCAGGAAGCGGCTGAAGCACTGGGTTGGCCGTGTGTGGTCAAGCCGGTAATGAGTAGCTCCGGCCATGGTCAGAGTGTGGTGCATGGACCGGAAGAGGTGGCGGCGGCCTGGCACTTCGCTCAGGAGGACGCGCGCGGGGATGCCAGCGAGCTGATCGTGGAGGCGTTCATCGACTTTGACTATGAGATTACGCTGCTGACGGCACGCAATGGCTCGGAGACCATCTTCTGCCCACCCATCGGCCATGTGCAGCAGGATGGGGACTACATTCTCAGCTGGCAGCCCCATGAGATGAAGCCGGAGGTGCTGGCCGAGGCCCAGCGCATGGCTCGGGCCATCACCGACGGGCTGGGCGGTCGGGGTATCTTCGGCGTGGAGCTGTTTGTCAAGGGGGATGAGGTATTCTTCAGCGAGGTGAGCCCTCGACCCCATGACACCGGGATGGTGACCCTGATCACCCAGAGTCAGAGCGAGTTCGCCTTGCATGTGCGCGCCGTGCTGGGGCTGCCGCTGGACTTCACCTTCCATGGTCCGGGCGCTTCGGCCGCCTATAAGGCCTCCGGCCACAGCGCCGCGCCGGTGCTGGAGGTGCCGGAATCGGCCTTTGGCGCGGACAGCTTTGTGCGCCTGTTCGGCAAACCGATCAGCCATCCGGGCCGGCGTCTGGCCGTGGCGCTGGCACTGGGCGAGGATGTGGAGCAGGCGAAGGAAAAGGCGCAGGCTATCGTGCACGCCATGGACGATCAGTAGAGAAAACCGAACAGCTCCAGAGGAACGCACCGGCCGAAGCCGTCAATGGCTTGAATTGATCAGTGGGCGGCGTCCCAGTTGGGGCCGAGGCCGGCGTCGGCCACCAGCGGGACCCGCAGGGTCATGGCGCTTTCCATGATCGTCTTGATGCGCTGGACGGTGTCGCTCTCCAGCGTGACAGTCTGCGGCACTTCGAACACCAGTTCGTCGTGCACCTGCAGGATCATGCGCACGTCCGGATGGTCGGCGCACCAGGCGTCCACCCGGATCATGGCGGTCTTGATGATGTCCGCCGCGGTGCCCTGAAGCGGGGCGTTGATGGCGGCCCGTTCGGCATACTGGCGCACCTGCGGGTTGCGGCTGTGGATGTCGGGCAGGTGCAGACGCCGGCCGGCGAGGGTTTCCACATAGCCCTTTTCCCGCGCCTGCTGGCGGATTGCGTCCATATAGCGGTGTACGCCGGGATAGCGTTCGAAGTAGCGGTCGATGTAGGCCTGCGCCTGCTTGCGGTCGATGTCCAGCTGGCGCGCCAGCCCGAAGGCGCTCATGCCGTAGATGAGGCCGAAATTGACCGTTTTGGCGTGGCGGCGCATGTCCGGCGTCACGTCCTCCAGCGGTACGCCGAAGATTTCCGCTGCGGTGGCCCGGTGAATGTCCAGCCCCTGTTCGAAGGCGCGGATGAGGTTCTCGTCGCCGGAGAAATGGGCCATGATGCGCAGTTCGATCTGGGAGTAGTCCAGCGCCAGAATATGAAAGCCTTCGGGGGCGATGAAGGCTTGGCGGATGCGCCGGCCCAGTTCGGTGCGCACGGGGATGTTCTGCAGGTTGGGGTCGGTACTGGAAAGTCGGCCGGTGGCGGTGACTGCCTGCTGGAAGGTGGTGTGCACCCGCCCTGTTTCCGGGTTGACCTGTCTGGGCAGGGCATCGGCATAGGTGGACTTGAGTTTGGCCAGCGAACGGTATTCAAGGATGATCGCCGGCAGTTCGTGGCCCTGTTCCGCCAGTTCCTGCAGCACGCTCTCGGCGGTGGAGGGCTGGCCCTTGGGCGTCTTTTTCAGCACCGGCAGGCCGAGGCGCTCGAACAGGATCTCCTGCAACTGTTTGGGGGAGTTGAGATTGAACACGTCGCCGGCCAGCTGGAAGGCCTTGTCCTCCAGTTGCCTGAGCTGTTCGGCCAGCTCTTCGGAAAACGCCTTGAGCAGGTCGGTGTCGATGAGCACGCCGCGGTGTTCCATGCGGGCGAGCACCGGTTCCAGCGGCATCTCGATGTCTTCATAGACATGGCGCAGCTTGTCGTCTGCCTCCAGCTTCGGCCATAGCACCTGATGCAGCGCCAGCACCAGCTGAGCGTCTTCGGCGGCGTAGGGCGCGGCCTTTTCCAGGGGCACCTGGGCGAAGTTGAGCTGCTTTCTGCCCTTGCCGGCCACATCGGAATAGTGGGTGGTGCGGTGGCCCAGGTATTTGAGCGCCAGATCATCCAGATTGTGCCGCTCGGTGCTGTCGAGCACATAGCTCTGCAGCATGGTGTCGTGCCGAATGGGTGCAAGCGTGATGCCGGCGCGGCAGAGCACATGCCAGTCGTATTTGAGGTTCTGGCCGGCCTTGGGGTGTTTTTCGCTTTCCAGCAGGGAACGGAGCTTTTCCAGCGCCTTATCGGCGGGCAGCTGTTCGGGTGCGCCCTCATAGGCGTGGCGCAGGGGCAGGTAGGCCGCTTCAATTTCGTCCCCATCGGCCACGGCGAAGCTGATGCCCACGATCTCCGCCTGCATGGCGTCCAGAGCGGTGGTTTCCGTATCGATGGCGAACAGCTCGGCCTGCGTCAGCTTTTCCAGCCAGCTATCGAACGTGTCCCAGTCGAGAATGACCGGCACCTGCTGGCGGGTGGATGTTTTTGTTTCAGCCGTCTCACCGGTGCCTTCTCCGTGCTCGAACAGCGGCTGGCCGGAAAGCTTGCGCTTGAGCCAGCTGTTGAACTCATAGCGGCGCGCCAGTTCGATCAGTTTTTCGTCGTCTTCCGGCTGGCGGGTCAGGTCGGTCCAGCGCACCGGCAGGTCCACATCGGTGCGGATGCGGGTCAGTTCCCGTGAAAGCCTGAGCTGGTCCAGATGGGCGCGCAGGTTGTCGCCGATCTTGCCCCGGATCTCGTCAGCGTGGGCGATGAGATTGTCCAGATCGCCATACTGGGCCAGCCACTTGGCTGCCGTCTTGGGACCTACCTTCGGCACGCCCGGAATGTTGTCGGAGCTGTCACCCATCAGCGCCAGATAGTCCACGATCTGCTCCGGCGCCACGCCGTATTTGTCGATCACCGCCTGCCGGTCGTAGAGCTGATCCTTCATGGTGTCGATAAGCGTGATATGGTCGTCCACCAGCTGGGCCATGTCCTTGTCGCCGGTGGAGATGAGCACCCGGGCACCATCCTTTTCCGCCTGTTTTGCCAGGGTGCCGATGACATCATCCGCCTCTACCCCGTCGATGACCAGCACCGGAATGCCCAGTGCGCGGATGAATTCATGCAGCGGTTCGATCTGCTGGGCCAGGTCTTCCGGCATGGGCGGGCGGTTGGCCTTGTAGGCTTCGAACATCTCGTGACGGAAGTTCTTGCCGCGTGCGTCGAACACCACGGCGATGCGATCGGGCTGCCAGGTATCCAGCAGCTTGCCGATCATGTTGAGCACGCCGTACAGGGCGCCGGTGGGCGTGCCATCGGAGGTGGTCAGCGGTGGCAGGGCGTGATAGGCGCGGAACAGATAGCTGGAACCATCGACGAGGATGAGATCGGGTCGGGCGGGTGTGCTCATGGACATTCTGGCCGGAAATGGAGGTGAATTCATTCTACACCGTGATTAGAATGACAACATTGGGGAAAGAAATGAAAAGAACAACCTTTTACATTCTGCTTACCGTGGCGGTGGTGGCTGGTGTCACGCTGATCGGTCTCAATCTGCTGCTGTCCACGGTGCCGGCACCCGACAGACTGGGCGATCTGCCGGTCAGCGTGTCGCTGTTCGCCACGCTGATGGTGGTCACCGCCGCCCTTGCCGTGCTGGCGGTGCTCAGGCTCACCCGGCGGGAGATTCCCCAGTGGGATACGGCCGACCGGCTGCATGACTACCGGGTGGCGCTCTACACCTGGCGATTTGCCCAGTCTTTGGGGCTGGATGCGCAGACCTGCCGCCACTATGCCGTGGGTGCCTTCCTTCATGATGTGGGCACGGTGATGATCCCCACCGCCATTCTGGTACGCAAGGGGCCGCTGACGGACGAGGAGTTCCGGCTGGTGCGCCAGCATGTGCGCTTCGGCACGGCGCTGCTGGAGAAGATCGGCTTGCCAGCGCCGGTAATGGAGATTCCCCGTTATCACCACGAACACTTCGACGGCAGTGGCTATCTGGAAGGGCTGGCGGGCGAGTCCATTCCCCTGGGAGCACGCCTGTTCGCGCTGGTGGACGTGTTCGATGTGCTGGTATCCGACCGACCCTACAAGTCCGCCATGCCGCTGGTGAAGGCCAAAGCGGTCATCCGCGAGGAAGCGGGCCGCCAGTTCGACCCGGCGCTGTGCGAGCACTTTCTCGCCCATGTAAACGACTGGTATGGCGAAATCGGCACGCTTGACAGCACCGGCCTGCGCGAGAAAGTGCGCCATGCGGTGGACGATCTGTTCGAGCTGAGCGCGCAACTCAAGTAAAATTGCCGCCATGTCTGTCTACACCACCATTGACCGGCCGACGCTGGAGGCCTTTCTCGAACGCTACGACGTGGGTCGCCTGAAGCAGTTCGAAGGCATCAGCGAAGGGATCGAAAACACCAATTACTTCGTCGATACGAACCGTGGCCGGTATGTGCTCACCATCTTCGAGCAGCACACCTTTGAGGAACTCCCCTATTTCCTCGACATCATGGCCTTCATGGCCGAGCATGCCATTCCCACCGCCCATCCCATCGCGCTGAGGGAAGGGGGGTATCTCACCGAGCTGTGTGGCAAGCCGGCGGCACTGGTGCAGCGGCTCAACGGCCGTGGCGTGGCGCAGCCCAGCGTGGGCCAGTGCGCCGTTATGGGCGAGACGCTGGCGCGTTTTCACCTGGCCGGGCAGGGGTTTGACGGTTACCGCCCCAATGACCGGGACCTGAACTGGGCCCGTTCAACTTTCGCCGAGATCGAATCCCTGCTGGATGAGGAGATGCGCACGCTGCTGGAGGACGAGCTGGCCTTTCAGATGCGGCAGGACTGGGCCCATCTGCCCCAGGGCGTCATCCATGCCGATCTGTTCACCGACAACGCCCTGTTCGACGGTGAGCGGCTGGCCGGCATCATCGACCTCTATTACGCCTGCAACGGTCCGTGGCTGTATGACCTGGCGGTGATGGTCAACGACTGGGCGCGCACACCTGACAACGACTATGACCCACAGCGGGTTGAGGCCATGCTGCGTGCCTATCAGTCCGTACGCCCCCTGACTGATCTGGAACGGCAGGAATGGCCGGCGGCCCAGCGCATGGCGGCACTGCGTTTCTGGCTCTCCCGTCTCAAGGACAAGCTGCTGCCCCGCAAGGGCGAGCTAACCACCATCAAGGACCCGGACGTCTTCCGAGACGTGCTGCTGCACCACCGGGCCACGCCTCTGCCATTGCCATGACTCTGCTGACACCGCAACAGGCGGCGGATGCGCTGCGCACGGGCGGCATCGTTGCCACGCCCACCGAAGGGGTGATGGGACTGAGCTGCGATCCCTTCGATCAGGCCGCTGTCGGCCGGCTGCTGGCGCTGAAGGGGCGGCCGGTGGAAAAGGGGCTGATTCTGGTGGCCGCCGGTCTGGATCAGCTGGACGGTCTGATTGACTGGTCCGCCCTGCCGGGCGAACGACGTTCGCGCATTGAGGCGGACTGGCCGGGGCCGGTCACCTGGACACTGCCGGCCACCTCGAAGGTGCCCGTGTGGATCCGGGGGCGCTTTCCCACCGTGGCGGTGCGCATCAGCGCCCATTCCGTCATGCAGGCGCTGTGCCGCGCCTTTGACGGTCCCGTGGTTTCCACTAGCGCCAACAGAAGCGGCCAGCCGCCGGCGCTCGGCTGTGATCAGGCCGTCGGCAGCTTCGGAGAGGCTCTGGCCGGCTGTGTAGAAGGGGCCCTGGGCGGCCATGCCGGCCCTACGCCCATCTACGATGGGCTGACCGGCGCGCCGTTGCGCTGACTCAGGCGTTCTCGCCGCCTTCGTCTGCTCCGCCGTGGGCGCCGGCCAGATACTGGTCGAAGAGATAGAGCGCCTCGCCACTGTCCTGCCCGGTGTAGCCGAGCACCCTGGCCTTGTCCAGCACGGTCATGAATAGGGCTTCTTCCTCATGCTGCTCGGCAATAAACCACTGGATGAAGTTGAAGGTCTGGTAGTCCTTTTCGGCAAAGCTCTGTTCGGCGATGTTCTTGATCAGCCGGGTGACACGCTTTTCATGTTCATAGGCGGCCTGGATCACATCCATCAGGCTGGAAAACTCCGCCTGCGGCGCCGGCAGCTCGCCCAGCCGCACGGACTGGCCGGTTTCGATCAGATAGTCGAAGATGCGGTCCCGATGGCCTTCCTCTTCCTGACTGTGGGTGCGGAAGAACTTCGCTGCGCCATCCAGTCCCTTTTCCGCCGTCCAAGCGGCCATCTGCAGGTATTTGTAGGCGGCGTTCTGTTCTTCGGTGATCTGGTTGTTCAGCAGTGTGTAGATGTTCTCGCTCAGCATGGCGACCCTCCTTGGTTGATTGCCAATGCCTTAAAGGCATAGGTTCAATGATAGGGTTTTTCAAGAAGGCTCGCCGTCTTTTGTCACAGCGGGTCGTCCACCGCCGGTGGCGGCTGACGGCGCATCAGGTAATAGACCACCCCCACGGCCAGAATGGCCAGGGTCACCAGCCCGTAGGTCCATGCCCAGGTGGTGGAAAAGTGTTCGTTTTCCACCGGCAGCAGCACCAGCTGGCGCAGCAGGGTGATCAGCACCACCTCCACGAAGACGATGATGTCGAAGGTGCCGAATTTCATCCAGCGGATCTCGGCGCTGATCAGCGAGGAGAGGATCCACAGGATGAACAGGTTGCCCAGCGCGTCGAGAAAGCCGCGGATGTAGATCTGCTGCTCGAACGCCTGCCACAGGTTGATGAAGAACTGCACGATGACCAGGGCCGCGGCCACCAGCAGCGCCAGTGCGATGAAGATGTGCAGGCCGCGGTTGGCCTGTTCGAGAAAGCGGCGGATGAAGAGGGTGGGTTTTTCCATCAGACTGTCCGGCCTCTGATGGCGGCGTGACGGCTCTGGTGTACAACGTTCCGACGCGCTTTTTCATACAGGGGCCAGACCTTCTTGGCCGTCTTTTCAAGTATGTGGATGCGGGTGTCGTAGCTGGGGTGGGTGCTTAGCAGCTCCGGCGGGGCGCCGTTGCCCAGTTTCTTCATCTTCTTCCACACATTGACGGCCGCGTAGGGGTTGTAGCCGGCGCGGGCAGCCAGCTCCACCCCCATTCTGTCGGCCTCTTCCTCATGCAGGCGGGAGAACGGCAGCCCCACGGTGAGGTTGTAGGCCATGGCGGCCAGCTGCTGTTCGGTCTGGCCGGCACCCAGGGCGACGGCGCCGATGTTGAGCGCCAGATTGGCCAGCATGGCCTGGGACATGCGCTCACGGGCATGCTCCCGCAGAGCATGGGAGATCTCATGCCCCAGCACGGCGGCCAGTTCGTCGTCGGTCAGCTTCAGTTTCTTCACCAGCCCGGAATAGACCACGATCTTGCCGCCGGGCATGCACCAGGCGTTGAGCTCGTCCGAGTCGATGACATGCACTTCCCAGTTCCACTTGGGCGCGTTGGGGCGGAAGACCGCCGTCTGCGGGATCATGCGCTGCACGATGCGGCGCACCCGCGCCAGCAGTTTCGGGTCGGTGTCCAGCTTGCCGGCCTTTTTCGCTTCAGCCAGCACCTGTCGGTAGCTTTTGGCGGCGTCCCGCTCCAGCTGCTGTTCGGAGACCAGCATCAGCTGGCTGCGGTCCACGCCGACGGCACCTCGGGCGGTGGTTTTCTGCGTGGCGCAGCCAGTCAGGGCTACGGAGGCGCTCAGAAGCGAGAAAAACAGCGCCTTTTTCAGCCGCGCAAAAAACCGTCCGGCAAAAATGGGGGAGGCCCCGTTCCGCAATCGTCTGTGCATGATGGATTTACCCGCTTAAAATGCATGGCATTGTCTGACTGATTGTAGGAGCCGACCATGGATTTGCAAGCCGTTCGGGACTATCTGCGCAACCTGCAGGATGACATCTGCCGCCAGCTGGAGGAGGAAGACGGCGGCCGCTTCGTCACGGATGAGTGGACCCGTCCCGAACCGGAGGGGCAGATGAAGCTCACCGGCGGCGGCGTCACCCGCGTGCTGGAAGGGCAGGTGATCGAAAAGGGCGGCGTCAACTTCTCCCATGTGTTCGGCGAGGAGCTGCCC
>JALVTA010000075.1 GCA_027036095.1 Thiotrichales bacterium
GGCTTGCCGGCATGCGGGAGCGGGCGCAACTGCTGCACGGGCGGCTGGGCATCGAGCGGACGCCGACCGGCGGAGCGCGGGTGAGGCTACGCGCGCCGCTTCGAACTCAGTAAAATCCTGATGCGTGACCGGCTCCCTGCCGATAACAACAAAGGCCGTGTTTCATGTAAGCTCCGCGACTCTTTCCGGGCTCTGGAGGTGGCGACAGCGTGATTCGGGTCTTGCTGGTGGATGACCACGGCGTGGTGCGCGAAGGTTTTCGAGCCGTGCTGGAGTGCGACCCGGACGTGAAGGTGGTGGCCGAGGCCGCTTCGGGCGAGGAGGGCTACGGCCTGTATTTCAGGCATCATCCGGACGTGGTGGTGCTGGACATTGCTCTGAAGGGGGAGAACGGCCTGTCCACGCTGCGGCGGCTGCTCAAGCGCGATCCCGACGCCAGGGTGCTGATGTTCAGCATGTATGATGACGAGCTTCTGGCCATTCGGGCGCTGGAAATGGGCGCGCGCGGCTACCTCACCAAGAGCTCGCCCCCGGAGATGCTGGGCAAGGCCGTGCGCGCCATCGCCCGCGGCGAGGACTTCCTGGAGGACGAGTTGGCCCGGCGCATGGCGCTGCGCAGGGTGTCCACGCCGCGCGGCCTGAACGCGCTGACGGCGCGCGAGTTCGAGGTGTTCCAGATGCTGGCCGAGGGCAAGACGGTGCGGGAAATCGCCGACACACTGCATTTGAGCGAAAAGACGGTGGGCTCGCATCGCACCCGGGTGATGGAAAAGCTTGGCTGCCGCAACGTGGCGGAACTGGCGCGACTGGCCATCCGGCATGGCCTGATGTCTCCCTGATCGGCACCCGGCGTAGGAAAATCCCGAGAAAGCCGATGGCGTTTTGCGCATGGCGCGGCGCCAGCGAATGCCGATACTGATAACAAGGATATTTTGACATGGACCTCATCAAGGAACTGAAACAGGCCGCAACCTGGCGCATTGGTTTCAAGCTGCTCGCCTCCATCGTGGGCATCGAGCTGCTCATCATGCTGGTGCTGGCCGCATTGCGGCTGGATACCGGCCCCTGGTGGACAGGCGTGGGCGATGCGCTGGTGCTGGGCCTGTGTTCCTCGGCGCTGATCTATGTCTGGGTGGTGCGGCCGCTCAAGCAGGCCAAGCAGCAGAACGAGCTGTTCCAGACCGTGGTGAACACCCTGCCCGCCGGGGTGG
Organism: Thiotrichales bacterium; assembly: GCA_027036095.1. Classification (GTDB taxonomy): domain Bacteria; phylum Pseudomonadota; class Gammaproteobacteria; order Thiomicrospirales; family Thiomicrospiraceae; genus Sulfurivirga. Next base: position 1,212 of record JALVTA010000075.1, read on the forward strand.
TGGTGACCGACTACAGCCGCGACGACCATGCCATCATCTCGGTCAACCCCGCCTTCACGCGCATCACCGGCTACCGCGAGGACGAGGTGCTGGGCCGGCATCCGCGCCTGTTGCAGGGCAAGGAAGTGGACGAGGTGGCGCTGGAGCGCACGCGCCAGGCCATGCGCGAGCAGCGGCCCGTGCACGTGTTGCAGAGGAACCGGCGCAAGGACGGCACGCCGTTCTGGAACGATCTCTACCTTTCTCCCATCGTGGATGCGCATGGCCGCGCCACGCGCTGGGTGGGGCTGGTGCACGACGTGACGCGGCGCAAGGAGCTGGAGGACGAGGTGCGGCGGCTGGCCCATGCGGTGGAGCAGGCCGAGGAGGCCGTCTGCACCTTCGATGCCGACGGGCGCATTGATTTCTGCAACCCGGCCTTCTGCCGCAACGTGGGGCTGGAGGCGGAGGACGTGCGCGGGCAGAGCGTGTGGACATTCTGGCCGGCGGATGACGCGACCACTGAGGCGGCGAAGCGGGCGGTGGCTGAGGGGCGCGTCTGGAGCGGGCGGCACCGCCGCCTGCGGGCGGACGGCAGCGAGTATGAGGCGCTGACCAGCCTGTCGCCGGTGCGCGACGAACATGGCGTGCTGGTTCGCTATTCGGCCCGGCATCGCGACATCTCGGACATGGCGGAGATGGAGCGCGAGATGATGCATGCCCAGCGGATGGAGGCCGTGGGCACGCTGGCCGGTGGCATCGCGCACGATTTCAACAACATGCTGGCGGGCATGCTGGGGCATCTGTACCTGATGAAGGGCGCGGTGAAGGACAGGCCCCAAGTGCTGGATCGGATTCAGATCATCGAGGAGCAGGGGCATCGCGCCGCCGACCTGATCCGGCAACTGCTGACCTTT
>JALVTA010000076.1 GCA_027036095.1 Thiotrichales bacterium
TTGCACTTGTACCGCCCGTCAGAGAGCTTCCAGTATCGATTGGCGCCGCATCTCGGACACCTGATCCGCTTGCTTCCCATACCAAAAACCTACCAAATTTGGTCCGGTTTGGTAGGGAATTACCAAAGAAAAAACCCGGCACAGGGCCGGGTTTTTCTGTTCTGAGACGGTAAGGTCTCAGACGGAGTAGTACAGATCGAACTCGATCGGATGGGTGGTCATGCGCAGCTGTGTCACATGCTCCATCTTCAGATCGATGTAGGCGTCGATCATGGTGTCGGTGAACACGCCACCTGCCTTGAGGAATTCGCGGTCCTTGTCCAGTTCCGCCAGCGCTTCTTCCAGAGAGGCGCAGACGGTCGGGATCTTGGCCTCTTCTTCCGGCGGCAGGTCGTACAGGTCCTTCTCGGCAGCCTCGCCCGGGTCGATCTTGTTCATGATGCCGTCCAGACCGGCCATCAGGCAGGCGGAGAAGGCCAGATACGGGTTGGCACTCGGATCCGGGAAGCGCAGCTCGATGCGGCGTGCCTTCGGATTGGGTGCATAGGGGATCCGGATGGACGCGGAGCGGTTCTTGCCGGAGTAGGCCAGCAGGATCGGCGCCTCGAAGCCCGGAACCAGACGCTTGTAGGAGTTGGTGCCCGGGTTGGTGAAGGCGTTCAGAGCACGGGCGTGCTTGATCAGGCCGCCGATGTACCACAGGGCTTCCTGGGACAGGCCGGCATACAGGTCGCCGGCGAAGATGTTCTTGCCGTCCTTGCTCAGGGACTGGTTGATGTGCATGCCGTTACCGTTGTCGCCCACAACCGGCTTGGGCATGAAAGTGGCCGTCTTGCCGTGAGCAACGGCGGTGTTGTGCACCACATACTTGAGCATCTGCACTTCGTCGGCCTTGTTGACCAGGGTGTTGCCGGCAACGCCGATCTCGCACTGGCCGGCGGTGGCCACTTCGTGGTGGTGGGCTTCGACGGTCAGGCCGATCTCTTCCAGCAGGGTACAGATGTCGGCACGGATTTCGTGCAGCTGGTCCACCGGCGGAACCGGGAAGTAGCCGCCCTTGATCTGGGGACGGTGGCCCACGTTGCCGTCCTCATAGACCTTCTCGCTGTTCCAGCGGGCTTCGTCGGCGTCGATTTCGTAGAAGGCCTTGCCCATCTGTACGCCCCAGCGCACGCCGTCAAAGATGAAGAACTCCGGCTCGGGACCGAAGAAGGCGGCGTCGGCGATACCGGTGGACTTCAGGTAGGCCTCGGCCTTCTTGGCGATGGAACGGGGATCCTTCTCGTAAGGGGTGTAGTCGGTTTCCAGAATCTCGCAGCGCAGCACCAGCGTGGGATCGTTGGTGAAGGGATCCACGTAGTAGTTCTCGGTGCGCGGCATCAGCACCATGTCGGATTCGTTGATGCCCTTCCAGCCGGCGATGGAGGAGCCGTCGAAGGTTTCACCTTCCTCGAAGGTGCTCTCGTCCACCTTGCTGGCGGGGATGGTGACGTGCTGCTCCTTGCCGTGGGTGTCGGTAAAGCGCAGGTCTACCCACTTGATGTCGTTTTCCTTGATGAACTTCAACACTTCTTGTGCCATGGGCCACTCTTCCTTTTTGGTGGTTGAAAAATCGTCTTAATGTTAGCCAAGCCCGTGCCAAAATGCCAATGAAAAGCTTTTATGGTGGGCATGGGCTTGAATAATAAGCGTTTTTGCCCCGCCGTCATCATGGTTGCGGGCAGGTGCAACCTTGCTTTGCACCGCCGATGTGGTGCAGGGTGTTTCATCTGGTGCATCGGGAGAACAAGGTGCAACGGAAGTGTCACAAAAGCGGGGTAAAATGCCTCCAGTCTGCAGAGGAGGATGAGCATGAAAGCGCAGATCGAAGAATTCAAGCAGCACGCCCTTAAATCCTACAACGCCGATCTCGAGGCACTGATGAACCATGTTCTGGAGCTGGGCGGACTGGTGGAGAAGCAGCTGGATACGGCGGTACAGGCGATGCAGTCAGCCAGCGTGGAGAAGGCACAGGCGGCCCGCCAGCTGGACCGGCTGATCAACGAGGTGGAGCAGAACACGGATCAGGCGGCCATCCGCATTCTGGCCCGTCACCAGCCCGCCG
>JALVTA010000077.1 GCA_027036095.1 Thiotrichales bacterium
GCTTCGGGCCCACCATGCACATTCAGGCGCACGTTTCCCTGAAAGACGACACCACTTTCCATGTCCCCGCCTCGGCACGCTATCTGGTGGAGATCGACAAGCAGAGCGACATCCGCGCGCTGCGCTCCGATCCGGTGCTGGCAGTGCTGCCCTGGCATGTGCTCGGCGCAGGCAGCAACGTACTGCTCACCCGGGACATCGACGGGGTGGTGCTGCGCAACCGCTACCGGCAGATCCGCGTGGTCAAGGAGGATGAGACCTCGGTCTGGCTCTCCGTGGGGGGCGGACTCAACTGGGACACTTTCGTACGCCATACGGTGGAACAGGGCCTCTGGGGGCTGGAGAATCTGGCTGCCATTCCGGGCACGGTGGGCGCGGCACCGGTGCAGAACATCGGCGCCTATGGCACCGAGGTGCAGGACGCGATCACCCGCGTGCAGGCCCTGAACCTGCTCACCGGTGAGCGGCACGAGTTCCGCAACCCGGACTGCGAGTTCGGCTATCGCACCAGTGTTTTCAAAGGCCGACTCAAGGGCCAGTATATCATTCACCGGGTCACCTTCCGCCTGCGCAAGCCGGCCCATGGACATCCCAACCTGATGTACGACAGCGTGCGCGAACGGCTTGCCGACAAGGACGAAAAACAGCTCACGCCGCTGGACATCTACGAGGCCGTCAGCGCCATTCGTGCAGAAAAGCTGCCGGACCCGAACCAGGAAGGCAACGCCGGTAGCTTCTTCAAGAACCCGGAAGTGGATGCCGACTATTTCCACCAGTTGCAGCAGAAGTGGCCCGACATCCCCCACCACCAGATGGTGGACGGCAGCTACAAGATTCCCGCCGCATGGCTGATCGAAGCCTGCGGCTGGAAGGGTCGCTGCCTGCCAGGCACGGACGCCTGCGTGTCATCACGCCACGCGCTGGTGCTGGTCAACCGGGGCCAGGCCACCGGTGCACAGATTCTTCAGCTGGCCGAAGCGATCCAGACAGACGTCAACCACACCTTCGGCATCCACCTGGAGCCGGAAGTGATCATTCTCTGAGTCAATTACCAAATATCAGCGCATAGGGGCGCGCCAGCGCCTGCTCCACCTCTCCCAGGCTGAAGGCGCGCACCCACTCACCCCCCTTCTGGCCGGCAAACCAGGCACGGGCCACCGGCAGACTGAACACCCCCTGCTGGGCACAGACATCCGTGGCCGCTTCGCAGTCCACATAGACAAAACGCATGCGCGGAAAGCGCTCGGCCACCATCGCCTCCAGCCGGGGGCGAATGGCATGGCACACATTGCAGTGTGCGCCCCCGAACAGAACGAACAACGCCTCCTCCTGCCGGATCAATGCCTGCAGATTCATGCCGTCTCCTCCTGTTGCGCACCCAGCCAGGCCGCCCCGCGCACCCCACTGCTGTCCCCGAAGCGGGGCGGCACCAACCGGGTGTCCACCCGGTCGCTGAACACCCAGTTCTCCCACAGTTGCGGCCCACGCTCATAGAGCAGCGAAATGTTGGACAGGCCGCCGCCCAGTACGATCACCTCCGGATCAAAGATATTGATGACACTGGCCAGCCCTCTGGCGAGCCAGCCGCAATAGCGTTCAAGGTGGGCAGCCGCCTGTTCGTCGCCCGCTTCCGCCAGGGCGGCAATCTCCCGCGCCGTAAGCGTCCGTCCGGTGACGGCGGCAAAATGACGCGCCATCCCCGGTCCGGACAGATAGGTCTCGAGGCAGCCACGCAGGCCGCAGTAGCACGGCATGGCCTCATCACTTGCCTCCGCCCACGGGAGGGGGTTATGGCCCCACTCCCCGGCAATGGCATTGACGCCGGCAACCACCTGCCCCCGAAAGATCAATCCGCCGCCACAGCCCGTGCCGATAATGACGCCGAAGACGCTTTCCGCGCCAGCCGCGGCCCCGTTGGTCGCCTCGCTGAGGGCAAAGCAGTTGGCATCGTTTTCGATGGCAACCGGCCGGTTCAGGGACCGTTGCAGGTCCCCCTTGAGATCCTCGCCGATCAGCCAGGTGGAGTTGGCGTTCTTGACCCGCCCCGTGCTGCGTGACAGGGCACCGGGAATGCCGATCCCCACCGTGGCCCGGGCCGCCAGCGACTGCTCCGCCCGGTGTACCATGGAAACGATATTCTCCACCGTCGCCACATAGTCGTCCTGCGGCGTGGAGGTGCGGAAGCGCAGCAGCTCCCGGCCGTCACGCAGCGCGATCAGCTCCGTCTTGGTGCCGCCCAGATCAATGCCGATGTTCACTCCGCCCGAAACATGCCCGCCTCGATCGACTTGAGCCACTCGATCTCCTCCTCGGAAAAGCCCGCCTCCCGCCGCGCCTCGTAGTTGAAGGGTCCGGCCAGATTGCCATGGAAGTATTCATCCACGATCGCCTGAAAGGTGGTAAACGGATTGAGCCCTCGCTGTGCGCACAGCCAGCGGAACCAGCGTGTGCCCACCGCCACATGCCCCACCTCGTCCCGCAGCAGGATCTTGAGAATCTCCACGCCGCGGCGGTCACCTATGGCACGCAGCTTCTTCATCATCCCCGGTGTCACATCAAGCCCGCGCGCCTCCAGCGTGCGCGGCACCATGGCCATGCGCACCAGCGGGTCATGATCCGTCTCGTAGGTGGTCAGCCACAGGCCGTTATGAGCCGGGAAATCACCATACTCATACCCCAGTTGATTGAGATGCTCACGCACGATCTGAAAATGGTAGGCCTCCTCACAGGCCACCCCCAGCCACTCGAAGTAGTAGTCCCGCGGCATGTCCTGGAAGCGATAGACGGCATCCAGCGCCAGATTGACTGCATTGAACTCGATATGTGCAATAGCGTGCATCAGCGCCGCGTGCCCCTCCCGGCTGCCAAGACGCCGTTTAGGCAGCTTCCGAGGCGGCACCAGCTCCGGTTTTTCAGGTCGGCCCGGATCCGGCACGCGCACGACGGTGTCGGTGGGCTTCAGCCTGAGCCGGTCGTTACTCCAGTCCTCCTGCAGCCGGGACAGCAATGCCATTTTCTCGTCCAGACTGGATGCCATCAGGCAGGCAAAAGTGCGTTCAAACAGCGAATCCACAGGCTCTTTCCCAAACGAAAAAGCCGGGCATGGCCCGGCTTTTCAGACAACCTGCAAATCAGGTCTTAACGCCACTCGGCAGGAATCTTACCCTGCTTTTCCATGGTGTCCAGACGTGCGCCCGGATCGCCACCATACCAGGCGTTCTGCAGGAAACGCACACCGCGACCCTGCATGGCGTCAACGGCCTCCCACAGCTTGGACCACTTGACGCGCTCCTCGCCGGTCATGTATTTGTAAGGATTGTGCGTGTTCTTGGCCGGATCGACACCAGCGCGCTTCATGGCCGCCACTTCCATCTTGGTCAGCTCGGCCTTGCAGCTGGCCAGCAGCTTCTCGTCAACGTTTTCAGCAGCCTTGCGACCCTGAGTCTTGGCCGCTTCGATCAGCTTCTCACCTTCAGTAATGCACTTGTCATACTGAGAGTCGCCCGCCTGTGCGTTTACAGCCGCCAGTGCGAAGGCCGCCGCAAACAGAGCTTTAAGGGTCAGCTTTTTCATGCATCTCTCCAAATCTTGCTGGGTTAAAGTCGCCTGAACCGTGTCTCGGTAATTGTGCGTCTTTTAATCAACGAATGCAAGCAGATGGATATTCAAAAATCATTAACTGCTTATAAAGTCCGTTTATCCGGCCCCGGCATCCCGCGTAACCAGCTGATCAGCCAGCCGGCCTGCAGCAGCACACCTGCCAGATAGAGCGTCTGCGCCACAGCGTGCCAGCTCATGAAGGCCTGTCGGGATGGCCCCTCCGGCCAGTCCGGCGCCAGCTTGAGCGCATGCATCTGCGGCTCCACATAGATCAGCAGCACAAGCTGCAGAAGGAAAACCGCCAGGGCGAACCCGCGCCGCACACCCGACTCGAGCTCGAGAAAGGCAGCCAGCATCAGCAGCAGACAGGTGGCCCACTCAACCCAGTGGAGCAGTTCACCGGCCAGCTCACCGGCTGTCACGCCGTCCAGACGGGCAAACAGCAGCGGCGCCACAGCGTAGGCCACCGCCAGCTGGGCACCAAGCGAGAGCGCGACCAGCACAGCCGCCAGCCGCGTCCGCGCCATCAGATGTATTCCACCTTGACGATTTCGTAGTCGATGTTGCCGCCAGGCGCCTCAACCGTCACCTCATCCCCCTCTTCCTTGCCGATCAGCGCGCGGGCGATGGGGGAGCTGACGGAAATCTTCCCATGGGACAGATCAGCCTCTTCGTCACCAACAATCTTATAGACCACCTCCTCGTCGGTATCGAGATTGAGAAGATGCACGGTGGACCCGAAGACCACCCGGCCTTCGGGATTGAGTTTGGTCACGTCGATGATCTGTGCATTGGCCAGAATGCCCTCGATCTGGCGAATGCGCGCTTCGATCAACCCCTGCTGTTCACGGGCGGCATGATATTCGGCATTTTCCTTGAGATCGCCGTGTTCTCGCGCCTCGGCGATGGCCTGCGCGATGCGCGGACGCTCTTCCTGCTTGAGCCGCTTGAGCTCCGCCTTGAGCTTGTCGGCACCCTCCTTGGTCAGCGGGTGTTTCTGGTTCATCTTCAGGTTCCTCCCAATACAAAAACACCGCGCCCCGCAGAGCGGGGCGCAGCGGTTACTTTTTCTGTCGAAGATTATTTTACTGCAAATCCTGCAGCCGATAGACCGGCTGCGGGTCCAGATAGTCCATGGCGGCCACCATGGCAAATGCCCCGGCAATAGTCGTGGTATAGCACACCTTGTGCATCAGCGCCTCACGGCGGATATCGGCAGAGTCCTTGATAGAGACCGAACCATCGGAGGTGTTGACGATCAGATCGATCTCGCCGTTCTTGATCAGATCGACAATGTTGGGCCGCCCCTCGGTCACCTTGTTGACCACTTCCACCTCGATACCATGCTCTTTGAGCGTGGCTGCCGTGCCACGGGTGGCCACCAGCCGGAAACCGCGCGCCAGCAGCTGCCGGGCCAGCTCCACAACCTTCTGGCGGTCCGCCTTGCGCACACTCAGAAAGGCAGTGCCGGAACGGGGCAGCACCGTGCCGGCGGCCAGCTCGGCCTTGGCGTAGGCCTGCGGGAAGGTCTCGCCGATGCCCATCACCTCGCCGGTGGACTTCATCTCCGGCCCGAGGATCGGATCCACGCCCAGGAACTTGACGAAGGGGAACACCGCCTCCTTGACGGAGAAGTGTTTCGGTACGATCTCGGACTGGAAGCCCTGCTCCGCCAGTTTCCGGCCCACCATGCAGCGGACAGCGATCTTGGCCAGCGGTTGCCCGATGGCCTTGGAGACGAACGGCACGGTGCGTGACGCACGCGGGTTGACCTCCAGCACGAAGATCTCGTTGTCCTTGATGGCGAACTGGGTGTTCATCAGCCCCACCACATCGAGGGCACAGGCCATCCTGACCACCTGATCGCGAATCTCGTCCTGCAGGGCCTGACTGATGCTATAAGGCGGCAGGGAGCAGGCGGAGTCGCCGGAGTGGATACCCGCCTGCTCGATGTGCTCCATGATGCCGCCGATGACCACCTGCTCGCCATCGGAGACGGCATCCACGTCCACCTCGATGGCATCATCCAGGAAGCGGTCCAGCAGCACGGGAGAGTCGTTGGACACCTTGACCGCCTCGCGCATGTAGCGCTGCAGGTCCTTCTCCGTATAGACGATCTCCATGGCGCGCCCGCCCAGCACATAGGAAGGCCGGACCACCAGCGGGTAGCCAATCTCCTTGGCCAGTGCGATAGCCTCCTCCTCGCTGCGCGCGGTGCGGTTGGGCGGCTGCTTCAGCCCCAGCTCGTGCAACAGCTGCTGGAAGCGCTCGCGGTCTTCCGCCAGATCGATGGATTCCGGCGTGGTGCCGATAATGGGCACACCGGCCGCTTCCAGATCCCGCGCCAGTTTCAGCGGCGTCTGGCCGCCATACTGCACCACCACGCCGTCGGGCTTCTCCACTTCGACGATCTCCAGCACGTCTTCCAGCGTCAGCGGCTCGAAATAGAGCCGGTCGGAGGTGTCGTAGTCGGTGGAGACCGTCTCCGGATTGCAGTTGACCATGATGGTCTCATAGCCGTCCTCACCCAGGGCGAAGGCGGCGTGCACGCAGCAGTAGTCGAATTCGATGCCCTGGCCGATACGGTTGGGCCCACCGCCGAGCACCATGATCTTCCTGCGGTCGCTCGGCTCCGCCTCGCACTCCTCGTCATAGGAGGAATACATGTAGGCGGTCTTGGTCGCGAACTCCGCCGCACAGGTGTCCACCCGCTTGAACACGGGGCGGATTTCCAGCATGTGGCGCAGCTTGCGCACCGCCTTCTCGGTCACACCCAGCAACTCTGCCAGGCGGGCGTCGGAAAAGCCCTTCTGCTTGTAACGGCGCAGAATATCCGCATCCAGCCCCTCGAAGCCGATCCGGCGCAGTTCCGCCTCCATCTCCACCAGCTCCTGAATCTGGGCCAGGAACCAGGGGTCGATATCGCACGCCTCGTGCACCTGCTCCAGCGTCCAGCCGACGCGGAAGGCGTCGGCCACGTACCAGAGCCGTTCCGGCCCCGGATGACGCAATTCGCTGCGCAGAATGTCACGCACCTCCTTCTCGTCCATGCTGTCCGGATCCAGCATCTCGTTGAGGCCGGTCTTGCCGGTTTCCAGCCCCCGGATCGCCTTCTGCAGGGACTCCTGGAAGGTGCGACCCATGGCCATCACCTCGCCCACCGATTTCATCTGGGTGGACAGGCGCGGTTCCGCCTGCGGGAACTTCTCAAAGGTAAAGCGCGGAATCTTGGTGACCACATAGTCGATGGTCGGCTCGAAGGAAGCCGGCGTGGCGCCACCGGTGATGTCGTTCTTGAGCTCATCCAGCGTGTAGCCGACCGCCAGCTTGGCCGCCACCTTGGCGATGGGGAAGCCGGTCGCCTTGGAGGCCAGTGCTGAAGAACGGGACACCCGCGGGTTCATCTCGATGATGATCATGCGCCCGTTTTCCGGATTGACGGCGAACTGCACATTGGAGCCGCCGGTCTCCACGCCGATCTCCCGCAGTACCGCCAGGGAGGCGTCGCGCATGATCTGGTATTCCTTGTCGGTCAGGGTCTGCGCCGGCGCCACGGTGATGGAATCTCCGGTATGCACGCCCATGGGGTCAAGGTTTTCGATGGAGCAGACGATGATGGCGTTGTCGTTGCGGTCACGGATGACCTCCATCTCGTACTCTTTCCAGCCGATGATCGACTCCTCGATCAGCAGCTCGCTGGTGGGCGACAGATCCAGCCCCAGCTTGCAGATCTGCTCGAACTCGTCACGGTTGTAGGCGATGCCACCACCGGAGCCTCCCAGCGTGAAAGACGGGCGGATGATGGCGGGAAAGCCCACCTCCTCCAGAATGGCCCACGCCTCCTCCATGGAATGGGCCACGGCGGATTTGGGCATGTCCAGCCCGATCTTCTCCATCGCCTGACGGAAGCGGTCGCGGTTTTCCGCCTTGTCGATGGCGTCCTCGCTGGCGCCGATCAGTTCCACGCCGTACTTTTCGAGCACGCCGTTATGGGCCAGATCCAGCGCGCAGTTGAGCGCCGTCTGTCCGCCCATGGTGGGCAGGATGGCATCAGGCCGCTCCTTGTCGATGATCTTTTCCAGCGTGCGCCACTCGATGGGTTCGATGTAGGTGGCATCGGCCAGGTCGGGATCGGTCATGATGGTCGCCGGGTTGGAGTTGACCAGAATGACCCGATAACCCTCCTCCTTCAGCGCCTTGCAGGCCTGAACGCCGGAATAGTCGAATTCGCACGCCTGACCGATGATGATGGGGCCGGCGCCGATGATCAGAATGCTTTGGATGTCGGTTCTCTTGGGCATGTCGCTCTCTTACTGTTGGGCGCGATAGGCTTCCATATCGGCAATGAACTGATCGAACAGGTAGGCCACATCATGGGGGCCGGGGCTGGCTTCCGGGTGACCCTGAAAGCCGAAGGCGGGGCGGTCCTTGAGGCGGATGCCCTGCAGGCTGCCGTCGAACAGCGACTTGTGGGTCACTGCCACGTTTTCCGGCAGCGAAGCCTCATCCACGGCAAACCCGTGGTTCTGGGAGGTGATGTAGACCCGGCCGCTTTCCAGATCCTGAACCGGATGGTTGGCGCCATGATGGCCGAACTTCATCTTCTCGGTGCGGGCGCCGGCCGCCAGCGACAGCAGCTGATGGCCCAGACAGATGCCGAAAAGAGGAATCCCCCTGTCCAGAAAGGTGCGGATGGCGCGGATGGCGTAGTCGCACGGTTCCGGGTCACCTGGGCCATTGGAGAGGAACACGCCGTCCGGATTCATGGCCAGCACCTCTTCTGCCGGCGTCTCGGCCGGCACCACCGTCAGGCGACAGCCCCGCTCGGCCAGCATGTGCAGAATGTTGCGCTTGACGCCGAAATCATAGGCCACCACATTGAAGCGGGCGGCATCCTTGCGGTCCACATACCCCTGATTGAGACGCCACTCGCCTTCCGTCCACTCGTAGGGGGCCTCCACGGTCACTTCACGGGCCAGGTCCATGCCCTTGAGACCGGCAAAGGCGCGCGCCTTTTCCACCGCAGCCTCGGCGTCCAGCGCCTCGCCCGCCTGAATGACCCCGTTCTGTGCCCCCTTCTCGCGCAGCAGTCGGGTCAGCTTGCGGGTGTCGATCTCGGCGATGGCCACCACATTCTGGGCACACAGATACGCTTCCAGCGTCTGCTCCGCCCGGAAGTTGCTCATGCGCGGCGGCAGATTCTTGATTACCAGACCCGCAGCCATGACACGTCCGGATTCCTCGTCCTCCCGGTTGACACCCACATTGCCGATGTGGGGATAGGTAAGGGTGACGATCTGACGGAAATAGGACGGATCGGTCAGAATCTCCTGATAGCCGGTCATGGCGGTATTGAACACCACCTCACCGACCGTCTCCCCATCTGCTCCGATGGCCGTGCCCCAGAATACGG
>JALVTA010000078.1 GCA_027036095.1 Thiotrichales bacterium
CTCGCGCACCTTCTGCGTCATGCGTTCGATGTTCATGGGTTCGTTCTCCTTGCTCGTTGATGTGCGTCTTACACATCATCTATGGGGGCGTGTCGCCCCGGTTGCAAGGAGGGGCTATTCGTCCGCGAACAGCGGCGCCAGCGTCTCTGCCAGCCGATGAATGGAATACGGCTTGTGAAGGAAGCCGGCCAACCCGGCCTGTTGCAAATGGCGCGCCACCTTGCTTTCGGCGTGGCCGCTGCACAGCACGATGCGCAGGTCGGGGCGCAGGGAGCGCAGGGCATGGAAGGCCTGGGTTCCATCCATGTCCGGCATCGAATGGTCGAGCAATACCACGTCCACCGAGGCGTCACAATCCGACAGCCAGGACACGGCCCTGGCGCCGGAGTCCGCCTCGTGCACGGTCAGCCCCAGCCGTTCCAGCATCTTGCGGCCCATGCCCCGCACGACCGGCTCGTCATCCACGATCAGCGCCATGCCCTGCCAGTTCGGCAGTGCCGTCTGCTTATGCAGGCCGTGACGTTCGCCGGCAGCAGCCTGTTCCACGGCCAACGGCAGATACAGGCGAAACCGCGTTCCCTTGCCCGGCGCGCTCTCCACGTGGATGCCGCCCTGATGGTCGCGCATGATGCCGAGGACGGCGGCCAGACCCAGGCCCGTGCCGGCCTCCTTGGTGGTGAAGAAGGGATCGAAGATGCGGGAGAGGGTCTCGGCATCCATGCCCCGGCCCTCGTCGCGCACCTCGATCCAGACATGAGGACCCGGTTGCATGTCGCCGGCGAAGGTCAGCGACTGAATGGCCCCTTCATCCATGTCGCAGGTTCCGCAATCCAAGTGAATGACGCCATGGCCGTCGCCATAGGCCTCCGCGGCGTTGGTGAGCAGGTTCATCATCACCTGCATCAGTTGATTGGCATCGCCGATGACGGAGACCGGTTCCGCACCGTTTGCGTCATATTCCAGCCGGATGCGGTTGCCCACTCCTGCGCGGATCAGCTCCACCGTTTCCTGCACGATGTTCCGAAATTGCAGCGGAACCTGTTCCCGGCTGCTCTTGCCGGCATAGTCCAGCATGTGACGCACCAGGTTGGCGCCGCGCTCGGAGGCGCCTAGGATGGGTTGCAGGTATTCCCGCAATCGCCCCTCGCGATCCTCCATCATCGCCAGTTCCACATTGCCCATGATGCCGGCCAGCAGGTTGTTGAAATCGTGCGCGATGCCGCCCGCCAGCACGCCGATACTTTCCATTTTTTGGGCCTGGGCCAGCTGCTCGGAAAGCTGCTTGCGTTCCTGCTCGGCCTGTTCGCGTTCGTGGATTTCCTTGCGCAGCCGTGCATTGGTTTTCAGCAGCTGGCGCGTACGTTCGTCCACGCGCGCTTCCAGTTCCCGGTTGACGTCCTTGAGGATGTCGCGGGCGCGCACGGTTTCCGTGATGTCCTGGATGACGTTGATGATGGCGTCGTGCCCTTCGAAGCGGGTGAGATGGCAGGACAGGGCCACCCATTTCCGTTTCCCATCGCCCAGCCGGATGGCGACCTCGTGTCCGGTGATGCCGCCCTTCTCGCGCACCTGGCGCACGATTTCGTGGCGTTCTTCCGGATTGGCATAGAAATCCAGCGTTGAGCGATGCGGGCCAAGGTCTTCGGTGCGGGCGAAGGTGCGCGCCTGCTCGTTGACGAACAGCAGGGCGCCATCGTCCAGCCGCGTGACGAACAGGGGCACGGGCATGGCGGCCAGCAGCTGTTCCATCCGCGCCCGCCCGCGCAGCAGCATCAGGATGTAGCTGGCGGCCAGCATCAGGGCCAGGAAGGCGCCGGCCATGGTCAGGGCCAGGGCATGGTTGCGGGCGAATTCGCCGAACGTGGGCGTGGGGCGATAGAGGAAGGCGTCCCAGTCCACGTGTCGCACGGGCAAGCCCAGATCGCCAAAGGTCTGCGCGATGGAACGCCAGCGCGCGGGGTTGGAGAAGCCGATGGGGATGACATCGGCCATCATCAGGTCGCGGATGCCCTGCGCCTCGAAGGTCAGGTGGGCGCGCGACTTGTGCTGGGTGTCGTACTTGCGCTTGATGAGCTCAACG
>JALVTA010000079.1 GCA_027036095.1 Thiotrichales bacterium
GTTCGATCCCTGCAGCACCCACCACTACAATGCGGAGCGGTAGTTCAGCTGGTTAGAATACCGGCCTGTCACGCCGGGGGTCGCGGGTTCGAGTCCCGTCCGCTCCGCCATCTCCTTCCTGTCATGTCACGCGACTTCGACCTGAAAGCCTTTCTCAAACAGTTGCCGGAACGTCCGGGCGTCTATCAGATGTTCGACGCGCAGGACCGGATCATCTACGTCGGCAAGGCCAAGAATCTCAAACGTCGCGTCAGCTCCTACTTCAGCAAGCGTCACGACAGCATCAAGACCGCGCGTCTGGTGGCGCAGGTGGCACGCATCGAGGTGATCCTGACCGACACCGAGGCCGAGGCGCTGCTGCTGGAGAACACGCTCATCAAGCGCCACGACCCACGCTACAACGTGCTGTTTCGGGACGACAAGTCCTACCCGTACATCCGCATCAACGCCAGCCATGATTTTCCCGGCCTCTACTTCCACCGGGGAGCGCGGCGGCAGGGCAACGAATATTACGGCCCCTTTCCCAACGCAGCTGCCGTGTACGAAACCATCCAGACCCTGCAGAAGATCTTCCGCGTGCGCCCGTGCAAGGATTCCGTCTTCTCCAACCGCAGCCGCGCCTGCCTGCAGTATCAGATCAACCGCTGTTCCGCGCCCTGTGTCGGGCTGATTTCCAAGGAGGACTATGCGCGGGATCTGGACCGGGTGCGGCGGTTCCTCGCCGGCGAGAGCCATGCGCTGATCGAAGAGCTGGGCCGGCAGATGGAGCAGGCGGCCGAAGCGCTGGAGTTCGAGCGGGCGGCGCAGCTGCGCGACCAGATCGCCGCCCTGCGCAGTGTGCAGCATCAGCATGCCATCAGTCACGGCGGTGCGCAGCGGGACGTGATTGCCGCCGTGGAGAGCGGCGGGCTGTGGTGCGTGGCGCTGATGCGCTACCAGCAGGATACGCTGTGGGACAGCCGCACTTTCTTTCCTAAAGGGGAGGCCGCCGATGCCGGCGAAGTGCTGGAGCAGTTCGTGGTGCAGTTCTACGAAGGGCGCTATCCCCAGACGCTGCTGATGGCGCCAGAAGCCGGCCATCTCCTGGAAGAGCTCCGAAGTGCCGGTGTGCCGCTGCGCTATCCCCGCGGGGCCACGGAGCGGGCATTGCTGGAACTGGCGGAAACCAATGCACGCGCCGCGCTCAAGCAGCAGTTGATCCAGCGCAGCACGCAGCAGGACAAGCTGGCGCGGCTGCAGGCGCTGCTTCGCCTGCCGGCGCTGCCGCAGGTGATGGAGTGCTTCGACATCAGCCATACCCAGGGCGGGGAGACGGTGGCCAGCTGCGTGCGTTTTGTCGACGGCGTGCCGGACAAGCGTCACTACCGCCGCTACAACATCCGTGAGGCTGCGCCGGGGGACGACTATGCCGCCATTCACGAGGCGGTGTTCCGCCACTACCGTCGGCTGGCGCGCCAGCCGGACAGCCTGCCGGATCTGGTGCTGATCGACGGCGGGCGCGGCCAGCTGGCCCGGGCGCAGCAGGCACTGGATGAGGTGGGGGTATCCCTGCCGCTGGTGAGCGTGGCCAAGGGCGAGGGGCGCAAGGCCGGGCTGGAGAAGCTCCATCTGCCGGATGAGCCGGTGCCCGTTGATCTGCCACCGGATGATTCGGCACTGCATGTGGTCAACTTCATCCGTGATGAGGCGCACCGTTTCGCCGTCGCCGGCCATCGGGCGCGGCGTACGAAGCGGGCCCTGTCCTCCGGGCTGGAACAGATCGAGGGGGTTGGACCGAAGACCCGGCGCAAGCTGCTGACCCATTTCGGCGGCCTGAAGGGGGTTGAGGCGGCCTCCGTGCAGGAGCTGATGAAGGTGCCGGGCATCAGCCGCAGGCTGGCCGAGCGCATATACCGGCATTTTCATGGTGAAATTGAGTAAGATTTCCCCGGTGTTTCCGTTTCCGAGGTGCTCATGTATTCTCTGCCGATGCTGCTGACCTGGCTTCGGGTGGTGCTCATTCCGCTGTTTGTGGCGCTTTACTACCTGCCG
>JALVTA010000080.1 GCA_027036095.1 Thiotrichales bacterium
GCGCCCACATCTGGGCTACCGGAACCAGGGGAGGACACCATACGAAACGGTGTCACAATTCACCCATAAAGATGTTCGGAAAGAAGGTTAAGAGTACAGTTCAGGCATGAGGGGGGAGCCTGAGCATGGCGGATCCGAAAATCCAATTAAGTGGAAATTTTTGTTAATGAATATTCACATCCTCGGCGTGGCCGGCACCTTCATGGGCGGGCTGGCGCAGCTGCTCAAGGCACAGGGGCATGCGGTCACCGGTTCGGACGCGGGCATCTATCCGCCCATGAGCGAACAGCTGGCGCAGGCGGGCATCGAGACCTTCGCCTATGGCGACCACCGCTGGCTGACGGATGAACTGGATGTGGTGGTTATCGGCAACGCCCTGTCCCGCGGCCATGAGGATGTGGAGGCGGTGCTCAACAGTGCCGTTCCCTATGTCAGCGGGCCGCAGATGCTGGCTGAACAAGTTTTGCGTGGCCGCTGGGTGCTGGGGGTGGCGGGCACCCACGGCAAGACCACTACCACCGCCATGCTGGCCTGGATACTGGACCATGCGGGGTTGAATCCGGGCTTTCTGGTCGGCGGCGTGCCGGAGAACTTCGGCGTCTCCGCCCGGCCGGGCGAGGCGCCCTTTTTCGTCATCGAGGCGGATGAATATGACACCGCCTTTTTCGACAAGCGCAGCAAGTTCGTCCATTACCGGCCACGCACCTGCGTGATCAACAATCTGGAGTTCGACCATGCGGATATCTTCGAAGATCTGGCCGCCATTCAGCGACAGTTTCACCATCTGGTGCGCACCGTGCCCGGCAATGGGCTGATTGTGACGCCCGCGCGGGATGCGGCGGTGGAAGCGGTGCTGGAGATGGGCTGCTGGACGCCTGTCGAGCGCCACGGCGAGCACATTGTCTGCCGGGCGCTGGACGGGAGCGGTCAGCGCTTTGAGGTGCTGTGCGACGGTGGACGGGTCGGTGAGGTGAGCTGGCCGCTTGCTGGCGCCCACAACCTGCACAACGCCACCTCGGCGCTGATCGCCGCCCGCCATGCGGGCGTGCCCATCGAGGTAGCCGTAGAAGCGCTCGGTCACTTCAAGGGGGTGCGCCGGCGCCAGACCCTGGTGGGAGAGGTGAGCGGCATCCGCATCCTCGACGACTTCGCTCATCATCCTACCGCCATCGCCACCACGCTGGCAGGTTTGAGGCCGGCCCACGGACGGCTGATTGCCGTGTTCGAGCCCCGTTCCAACACCATGCGCATGGGCGTGCACCGGGACTCCCTGCCCGAGGCGTTCCACGCCGCGGATGCGGTCATTGCTTTCGTGGATCCCGAGTGGGGCTGGACGTTGCCGGATTTTCCCGTGCCGCTGACGGTGGCGGCGGATTATGACGCCGTGCTGGAAGCAGTGCTTGAAACCGTGAAAGCGGGCGATACGGTGGTGTTCATGTCCAACGGCGCCTTCGGCGGCCTGCCGCGGAAGTTGCTTGACGCGCTCAGTAGTGGTAACGGCACTGCAGAATGAGAAGGGTGTCCTTGCTGACGCCATAGATGAGCCGGTGCTCCTGATCAATGCGACGTGACCAGTAACCGTTCAGTGCATGTTTGAGTGCTTCCGGCTTGCCCGGCCCGCAAAAGGGATCCCGCTGAATGGCCTGAATCAGCGAGTTGATGCGCGTCAGCTTCTTGCGGTCGTGCTGCTGCCAGTAGAGATAGTCCTCCCATGCCTGCGGTGCAAAGATCAGCTTTCGCACACTGTATGCTCCACGCCCTGACCGGCTTCAATGGCCTTGCGCGCCGCCAGCAGGCGTTCGGCATTTTTCGGGCTGCGTAGCAGATAGGCGGTCTCTTCCAGTGCCTCATAGTCTTCCAGTGAGATCATCACCACGCTTTTATCGCGTTTTTTGGTGGTAGTGCCCCTATATTGCTGTAAATTCGGATTGGCCACCGTGGCCGCCACTCGTAGGATTGGTGTTGCGAACATCAAGCTGACCAAGAGGAGCAACCACGATGGCCAAGTATGAGATTACAGTGAG
>JALVTA010000081.1 GCA_027036095.1 Thiotrichales bacterium
CCACCAGCCAGCACTCGGCCACGTTGCCGCGCGCAACCATTTCCGTGTGATAGACCATCTGCTCCAGCGTCACCGGCAGCGTGCTGCGGTGACCCTGCACCACCATGCCGAGCGAGTCGCCCACAAGCAGCACATCGCAGCCCGCCTCGCCGCACAGGCGGGCGAAGGCGGCATCATAGGCGGTCAGCACGGCAATGGGGGTGCCGTCCCGTTTCATGCGCTTGAGTGCGCTCAGGGTGGTCATGGTGTCTCCTCGCTCAGATAGTATTCATCCAGCCGGGCCAAGGCTTCGCGCACCGTGCCCACGCCAGGAATGGTCCATCCCGGCGCGATCTCCGCCAATGGCACCAGCACGAAATCGCGCCGATGCAGCCACGGATGAGGCACCATCAGCCGGGGTGTATCAATCACCCGATCACCGTAGAGCAGCAGGTCCAGGTCAATGACGCGCTCGCCCCAGCGGCGCTGGCGCACCCGCCCCTGCTGCCGCTCGATCTCCTGCAATGCGTCCAGCAGCGCCGCCGGCGCCAGCGCCGTCTCGATTAGGGCGCAGGCATTAACGAAATCCGGCTGATCCTGCGGGCCCTGCGGCCGGGAACGATACAGCCGTGAGCGAGCCCGCAGACGGGTGTCCGGCAGGGCATCCAGCGCCTCGAAGGCCTGCTGCACCTGCCTGGCCGGATCATCCAGGTTGCTGCCCAGCCCGATAGCCGCCTCAACCGTTTCCACGGGCCTCATCCGTCCGGCGCTCACCGGCACGGCGCCGGTAGGGATTGCGGTTGCGCCGCCGGCGCCGCCGCTTGCGTTTCGGTTTATCCACCTGCAGGGCGAAGGCGACCCGATCCACCGGCGAGAGCGTCTGATATTCCGTCCACCACTCATACAGCGGCCGCAGTTCTTCCTCGCCCGCCTCCACCCGCAGGCCCAGCAGATCGTAGGCGGCGCGGAAGCGCGGGTGCTCCGCCAACCGCGCGGCCCGGTCGCCGTAACGGTTGTGCAGGCGCAGCTGCAGGTGCCAGATGTCCCGCACCTGCTGGGTAAAGCGCCGCGGCACGGCGGTGGCCTTCAGCTGTGCGGCGATCACTTCGTCTGCCGCCTCGCTCAGCGCCTGCGCCGGCTGCTGTTCGGCCAGCCGCGGCGTCATGGCATGCTGGGTCAACCGCCACAGCATGAAGGCATAAAGAAACGCCGGATTGACCCCCTTGCCCTGCTGCAGGCGCTGCTCGGTGCTGCGCAGGCCGGCCAGCACCAGATTGCGGTGCAGCGCATCCTCATCCAGCAGCGCATCCACCTGCGGGAACAGGTGGCG
Source organism: Thiotrichales bacterium (assembly GCA_027036095.1). GTDB lineage: Bacteria > Pseudomonadota > Gammaproteobacteria > Thiomicrospirales > Thiomicrospiraceae > Sulfurivirga. Next base: position 1,310 of record JALVTA010000081.1, read on the forward strand.
GAACAGGTCATAGTGGCGCAGCTTCTCGAACACCTCCACCGCCTGCCGGTTGTGGAACAGCTTGAGCACTTCCTCGAACAGGCGCGCCGGCGCCACTTCCTGCAGCAGCGGCCCATGAGGCGTCAGCTGCCGCTCGGTTTCGCCCTCGATGGTGAACCCCAGCTTGACGGCGAAACGCACCGCCCGGATGGTGCGCACCGGATCTTCCCGGTAGCGGGTGGCCGGATCGCCGATCAGACGCAGGACACCCGCCCTCAGGTCCTCCACCCCGCCGGTGTAGTCGATGATGGAAAAGTCGCGGATGTCGTAATAAAGGGCATTGACGGTGAAATCCCGCCGCCAGACATCGTCCTTGATGCTGTCGCCATAGACATTGTCGGCCAGAATGCGGCCCTTGGCGTCGGTGCGGCGCACCCCCTTGCCGGAGTCGCCCCGGAAAGTGGCCACTTCCACGAAATGGTCACGCCCGAAATAGACATGGGCCAGCCGGAAACGGCGGCCAATGATGCGGCAGCGGCGACCGAACACCCGCTTGACCTCCTCGGGGCGGGCGTTGGTCACCACGTCGAAATCCTTCGGCTCCAGCCCCAGCAGCAGGTCACGCACGCCGCCCCCCACCAGATAGGCATCATAGCCGGCACGCTTGAGTCCGTAGAGCACATCCAGCGCGGACCGGTCGATCTGTTTGCGGGAAATATTG
>JALVTA010000082.1 GCA_027036095.1 Thiotrichales bacterium
ACAGGGCCGGAACGGCGCGACGGCTGGCGGATGATGTCCACCAGCACCACCTGCCCTTCCTTCGCACCATTGAGGCCGTCGGCCGGGATGAACACGTCCTGGGCGATGCGATGGTTGCTGGGCTGCACCCAGGCCATGCCATATTCGTCAATGTGCAGGCGGCCCAGCAGCTTCTGGGTGTGGCGCCGGGTCACCTCGACGATCACGCCCTCCTTGCGGCCGCGGCGGTCCTCACCCACCACGGAGACGAGCACCTCATCCCCGTGGAGCACCTTGTGCATTTCATGGGCGGGCAGATAGATGTCGCCGTCTGCGTCGGGGTCTTCCGGCACCACGAAACCGAAACCGTCCGGGTGACCTAAGACGCGCCCCTTGATCAGCTGCATGCGCTTGACCAGCCCGTAGGCGCCACGTCGGTTGCGCAGCAGCTGGCCGTCGCGCACCATGGCCTTGAGCCGGCGCGACAGCCCCTCGAGACGGGGTTCGTCGTCAATACCCAGCCGGGCGGCAATGTCCTTGAAGGTCAGCGGCGTGCCCACCTCCTCCAGCAGTTTCATGATGTACTCGCGGCTGGGGACGGGGTTTTCGTATTTCTGGGCTTCGCGTTCGAAGTTGGGATCTTCCACCGGCAGCGTGGCCGGGTTGGCTGAAGGGGTTTTGTCTTTTCTACTCACTTAACTGTTGCTTCCTGATTGAACACTTGAAAATTCAACCAGCGCGCCTCAGCTTTATTCCCCAGCACCCGCGGGGCACTCGGGAATAAACCTGAAAGCACGCCGGTCGTGCGCGATTATAGCAGTGACGATGCGAGGCTGTGTTAAACTCGGCCCATGAGTGCGACCGGAGACGGAATGGCATTGCTACGACAGAGACTGGCTTTCTGCGCACTGCTGTTGCTGGCCCTGACCGCTCGGGCGCAGACCGGGGAGGCATCGCCCCACGACACTTCCTTTTATGGACGCCTCTATGCCCCTTTTCAAGGGGACCTGCCCGAAATGCGTCAGCGGCGTCTCATCCGGGTGCTCATCAGCCCTTCACGCACCAACTTCTACTTTGACGGCCACAAGTGGCGCGGGCTTGAATACGAGCTGCTGCGCCGCTTCGAGCAGTTTCTCAACCGCGGGCCGCGGCGCAAGCGCTACATCACCCATCTGGTGTTCATGCCGGTGCCCTTCGACGCCATCATCGACGGGGTGCGCGCGGGGCGGGGCGACATCGGCGCGGCAGGCCTGACCATCACCCCCAGCCGCGCACGACTGGTGGACTTCACCCTGCCCTACCTGACCGGCATCAATGAAATTCTGGTTACCGGCATGCTGGCCGAACAGCCTCATCGGCTGGAAGATCTTGCCGGAAAGAAGATCGTGGTGGTGCGCGGCAGCAGCTACGCCACTCACCTCAACGTGTTCAACCAGGCGTTCATCTACCGGGGACTGCCCCCCATGCAGATCGTTCTGGCGGAGCCGGAACTGGAGGCGGAAGACCTGCTGGAACTGGCCAATGAAGGGCTGATCGACTACACCGTGGTAGACAGCCATCTGGCCCATGCCTGGGCACGGGTGCTCAACAACATCCACCCACGGGACGATTTCGTCTTCCACTATGGCGGCAAGATCGCCTGGGCGGTGCGCAAGAACAACCCGAAACTCAAACAGGCGCTCAACCGGTTCATCCGGTCCCAGGCCAGACCCGGCAGTCTGCTCAGCAACATTCTGTTTCAGCGCTATTTTGAAAACGCCCGCTGGCTGCGCAATCCCATCGACCGCACGACACTTCGCCGCTTCTACTGCTTCAAACCCCGTTTCGAGGAGCTGGCCGATTTCTTCGACATGAGCTGGACCCTGCTGGCTGCGGTGGCCTATGTGGAGTCCGGCCTGGACCCGAAAAAGCGCAGCCACGCTGGCGCCATCGGCCTGATGCAGGTGCGGCGGCTGATCGCGCGCAAGTTCGGCATCCGCAACCTGAAGGACCCGTTCGAGAACATGCTGGCAGGCGCCAGCTATCTGGCCTGGCTGCGGGACAACTACTTCAGCTCACCGGTCTACTCCACTGGCGACCGCATCAACTTTATGCTGGCCGCCTACAACGCCGGTCCCACCCGCATCCGCCAGCTTCAGCGGGAAGCCCGGAAGGCCGGCCTCGACCCCTTCCGCTGGTTCTTCAACGTGGAGCTGATCGCCCGCAAACGCATCGGCCGGGAGACTGTGGACTACGTCTCACGCGTGCGCAAGACCCAGGTAGCCATCCGCATGCTGCTCAACCTGCAGCGGCGCAAGCTGCAGGTGCGTGACCACCTCATGGAGTCGGCCGATACACCATGACATTGTCAAAGCCGGCGTCACGCAAGTGCTGTCCGTGCAGCTGACTCAGCACACCCTGTCGGCAGTAGAGCAGCCAGGTGACATCCTGCGGCAGCTCGGCAAAGCGCCGCCCCAGCTCATGAAACGGAATGGCCACATCCGCCTCCGGCAGGGGTGAGGCGGCCACCTCCTCCGGACGACGGATGTCGATCACCTTCGCCCCCGGCGGCACCTCATGCACGACCGGCACGGCCTCGGCCGCATTGATGGCGGACACCAGCTCATCCACCGGCTCGATGCGCATGCCCTCCAGCGCCCGCTCCAGCCGCCCCATGTCAAAGCGCTGCTCCTCCTCCGCCAGCCGACGGAAGCTGCCATGGGTGACCGGATTGCGACTGATCACGCCGCAGTATTCCGGCATGGTTTCGGCAAACTGGCGGGTGCCGATCTCATCGGCAATGCGGATGATCTCCGGCTTGTCCATCATCGCCAGCGGACGCAGAACCAGCATGTCCGTCGCCCGATCGATGAGTGCCAGATTGCGCAGCGTCTGGCTGGACACCTGCGCCACACTCTCACCGGTAACCAGGGCGTCCACGCCCAGCCGCTCTGCCACCCGCTCGGCCGCCATCAGCATCAGGCGCTTTAGCATCACCCCCATATAACTGTCACTGACTTCGGTCAGCAGCCCCTCCACCACCTCATCAAAGGGCACGGTGACGAACTTCACGCGATGGGAACGCCCGAAACGGCGCCACAGGTAGTAGCTCACCTGCTTGACCCCGATCTCATGGGCTGTCCCGCCCAAGTTGAAGAAGACAAAATGGGTCTTGATGCCGCGGCGCATGGACAGATAGCTGGCCACCGTGGAGTCAAAACCGCCGGAAACCAGAGACAGGGCCTCGCCCTGACTGCCCAGCGGAAAGCCGCCCAGCCCCTTCATGCGCGCATCGACGATACTGAGCGTATTGTTCTCCAGCTCCAGCTCCACCCGTACTTCCGGCGTGTGCAGGTCCACGCCGGCCGCAGCGGTGTTGTGGTTCAGATAGCCGCCCACCCAGCGTTCCAGCTCCTGAGAGTTGAAATCATGCTGGCCCTTGCGCCTGGCCCGCACCACGAAAGTTCGCCCGGCCAGCCGTTCACCCACCGCCTCGGCCACCTGGCGTGCGATAGCCTCCAGCGTGGGCTCGACTCTGAACTGCCGGACCCTGAGCACCTGCTCGATACCGGGGGTGCTGAGCAGAATCTCCTCCGCCACAGACGCCCGGTCATCCGGCACCTCCACTTCCAGCTTGTCCAGAAACCATTTCACCTGGGGCGGCAGCCCCACCTCCATGAAGATGCGACGCAGGTTGTCCGCCAGCTGACGGGTCATCTTCTTGCGCACCGAGGCGCCCTTGACCATGATTTCCGGGAACAGTTTGATGATGTAACGCATACGGCCCCTCTGCTTTTCAATCGTGCGACTACATGATAAGCTTTCCAAGATTCGAGTTGACAACGATGGAGAAAAACCGCCATGATGCGAGTTGATGAAGTTCTGCGCCGTGACGGCGTGCCCGCGGACCTGCGTTCCGTAATCAATCACACCCTGATCGGCTGCAAGGAAATCGCCCACAAGCTGAGTCAGGGCGAGCTGGCCGGCATCCTCGGCTCCACCGAGAACGAAAACGTTCAGGGCGAGACCCAGAAGAAGCTGGACGTTATCTCCAATGAGGTGCTCAAGCAGGTGCTTTCCCAGGATCCGGGCGTGCGCGGCATCGCATCTGAGGAAGAGGACAACACCGTCGCCTGCAATGACGAGGGCAAGTACCTGGTCACCTTCGACCCGCTGGACGGTTCCTCCAACATCGACGTCAACCTCTCCGTCGGCACCATCTTCTCCATTCTGGAAGCCAAGCAGCCCGGCTCCGGTGACAACATGGACCTGTTCCTGCAGTCCGGCCGCAACCAGGTGGCTGCCGGCTATGTGCTCTACGGCCCCTCCGCCATTCTGGTGCTGACCACCGGCAAGGGCGTCAACTTCTTCACCCTCGACCGCCACATCGGCGAGTTCGTCCTCACCAAGGAACAGGTCAGGATCCCGGAGGACACCAAGGAGTTCGCCATCAACATGTCCAACCAGCGCTTCTGGGAAAAGCCCATGCAGGAGTACATCGCCCACTGCCTGCAGGGTGAGGAAGGCCCGCTGGGCAAGCGCTACAACATGCGCTGGGTCGCCTCCATGGTGGCGGAAGTGCACCGCATTCTGGTGCGCGGCGGCATCTTCATGTATCCGTGGGACAGCCGCGATCCTTCCAAGCCGGGCAAGCTGCGCCTGATGTACGAAGGCAACCCCATGAGCTTCATCGTCGAACAGGCCGGTGGGCGCTCCACCACCGGGCGCGAGGACATCATGGACATCCAGCCCGAGGACATTCACCAGCGCGTACCCGTGGTGCTCGGCTCCAAGAACGAAGTGGAGACCGTAATGCGCTATCATCAGGCGGGCTAAGCACTGCCTGCTGAGAGCACCTTCCGCATACGCCGCCTGAGGGCGGCGTGTTCCGTTTTGCAACAGGGAGACATGACCATGAGCTTTGCAGACGTACCTGCCGGCAAGAACATTCCTCACGAAATCAACGTCATCATCGAAATTCCGGCCTTTGCGCCGCCGATCAAATACGAGATCGACAAGGACACCGAGGTGGTCTGGGTAGACCGCCTGCAGGCCACCACCATGAGCTATCCGGCCAACTATGGGTATATCAACCAGACCCTGGCCAATGACGGCGACCCGGTGGACGTACTGGTGGTCACGCCCCATCCGCTGATGGTGGGTTGTGTCATTCCCGCCCGCCCCATCGGCATGCTGAAGATGACCGATGACGGCGGCGAGGACAGCAAGATCATCGCCGTACCCACCTCCAAGATGACGCCCATTTACGATCATGTGGAAAAGGTGGAGGACCTGCCGCTGATCAAGGAGCAGACCGAACACTTCTTCAGCCACTACAAGGACCTGGAAGCGGGCAAGTGGGTGAAGATCGAAGGCTGGGAAGACGCCAACATGGCCAAGAAGGAGATTCTTGAGGCCTACGAGCGCTTCTGCAGCAGCAAATAATTCCTCCCTCACACCCCAAGCGGACAGGCCGCCCTCATGGGCGGCTTTTTTGTGTCCACCATGCCGGCAGGGTATAATTTTTTGGTTTTGTCGAAAAAACAGGAACGAGCATGGCTACAGAAGAACTGCGTGACCAGCGACTGCGCGCCCGGGTCAAACTGCTTGGCAACCTGCTGGGCGAGGTCATTCGCAAACAGCATGGCGACGACGTCCTTGAGGCCATTGAGAAACTGCGCAAGGGGTTCATCCAGCTGCGCAAGGAGGACGATCCCGCCCTGCGGGAGGAACTGATCCAGTTCATCGAAGCGCTGGATCCGGACACGCTCATTCTGATCATCCGTGCCTTCAACATCTACTTCGGCCTGGTCAATCTGGCGGAGGAAGAACATCAGTTCCACGAACGCCAGACCCAGGTCAAGAGCGACGGCCCGCTGTGGCTCGGCTCGTTTCTCGACACAGTCAACACGCTCAAGCGTGAAGGCGTGCAGCCTGAAGAACTGCAGACGCTGCTGAACCGGCTCAACTACATTCCGGTATTCACTGCCCACCCCACCGAATCACGCCGCCGCGCCGTCATGGAAAACCTGCGTCGCATCTTCGAGACCATCGGTGAGCTGAACGACGCGGAACACCACCAGAATGACTACGCGCAGGAAGAGATCATCCACAAGCTGCGCTACCAGATTCAGACCCTGTGGAAGACCGATGAAATCCGCCGTCAGAAACCCACGGTAGAAGACGAGATCCGCAACGGCATCTACTACTTCCGTCAGTCCCTGTTCAAGGCCATTCCCGATGTCTACCGTTTCATGGAGCGGGCCATCGAGCGCAATTTCCCGAACGCGGAACTGAAAGTGCCCAACTTCATGACCTTCGGCTCCTGGATTGGCGGCGACCGTGACGGCAACCCCTACGTGACCCATGAGACCACCGAACACGCCCTGCTGCTGCAGAGCCGTGCGGTACTGTACGAATATCAGCGGCGCATCTTCGAGCTGGCCCGCCAGCTGACCCACTCCCGCTACCTGTGCGACATCCGACAGGAACTGCTCAACCGGGTCACCATCGTGGACGCCGACCTGATGCGCATGGTGTTCAAACAGCGTACCGACCGCTTCAAGGACGAGCCCTACCGCCGCATGCTCTACATCATGCACGGCCGTCTGCAGTGCAACCTCAACTATGTGGAAGCCAGACTGGATGGCCAGCCCGCCGTCAAAAGCCGTTTCGCCTACCAGAACGAGCAGGAACTGCTGGATGACCTGCGCCTGATTTACGACTCCCTGGTGGGCCATGGCGACGAGGATCTGGCCAACGCCGAACTGCGCGACCTGATCCGCCTGGTAGAGACCTTCGGCTTCTACCTCATGCGGCTGGACATCCGTCAGGAATCTACTGTGCACACCGAGGCGGTCGCCGACCTGCTGAAGAACCTCAACATCGACTACCTGTCCCTCTCCGAGGAAGAACGCCAGAAAGTGCTGGCCGAGCATATCGCTTCCGCCACCGTCATCGACACCCAGCACCTTGACCTGGCGCCCATGACGCGCGAAGTGCTGTCCGTTTTCGACGTCATGCGCAAGATGCGCGAGGAAATCAGCCCACGCGCCTTCAACAACTATGTCATCTCCATGACCCACGAGGCCAGCCATGTGCTGGAAGTGCTCTTCCTGGCCCATCAGGCCGGGCTGGCCGGCTGGTGCGGCGACCAACCATACTGCCACGTGAGCGTCAGCCCGCTGTTCGAGACCATTGTGGATCTTGAGCACATCGTGCCGGTCACTGAGGCGCTGTTCGGAAACGACGTCTACCGTGCTCTGCTCCAGTCCGCCGGCAACCAGCAGGAGATCATGCTGGGCTACTCCGACTCCGCCAAGGATGGCGGCAATCTGGCTTCCGCCTGGAACCTGTATCAGGCCCAGAAGCAGATCATCGCCCTGGCCGACCGCTACGGCATCGACTGTCGCCTGTTCCATGGCCGCGGCGGCACCATCGGCCGTGGCGGCGGCCCGACCCACATGGCCATCATGTCCCAGCCGGCCGGCACCGTGCGCGGTGAAATCAAGTTCACCGAGCAGGGCGAGGTGCTTTCCTACAAGTACAGCAACAGCGAAACCGCCGCTCACGAACTCTCCATGGGCGTCACCGGCCTGATGAAGGCCAGCCTAGGCCTGATCCGCCCCGTGCCGGAAGACAACCCGAAGCACCTGGAGATCATGAAGCAGCTGGCGGCCGACGGTGAGGGCCACTATCGCGAACTGACCGACCGCACCCCCGGTTTCATCGAAACCTTCTACCAGATCACACCGGTCAACGAGATCGGCCTGCTCAACATCGGTTCCCGTCCTTCACACCGCAAGAAAGGGAATCTGTCCAAGGCCTCAATCCGTGCCATTCCGTGGGTGTTCGGCTGGGCGCAGGCGCGGCTGACCTTCCCTGCCTGGTATGGCACGGGCTATGCCCTGACCCGCTACAGCGAGAGTTATGGCGAGCAGGATCTGAAGGAAATGTATGAAAACTGGCCATTCTTCCGCGCCATCATGAGCAACATCCAGATGGCGCTGGCCAAGACCGACCTGCGCATCGGCAAGCTCTACAGCCAGCTGGCCCATGACAAGGCTGTCGCTGAAAAGATCTACGGCATGATTGCGGAAGAGTACCGCCGCAGCGTCGACCGCGCGCTGGCAGTCTCCGGCAACGCCTACCTGATGGCGGATGTGCCCACCATCGCACTGTCACTGCAGCGCCGCAATCCCTATCTGGATCCGCTCAACCATATCCAGGTAGTGCTGCTGCGCCGCTACCATGACGACAACCTGCCGGAAGAAGAGCGGGAAAAGTGGCTGGTGCCCCTTCTGCGCTCCATCAATGCCATTGCGGCAGGCATGCGCAATACCGGCTGAAGCGGAGGCCGACGCCTGACGGTCCGCAGCCCCGCGCCCCGGTGCGGGGTTTTTGCATTCTGGTATAATTTTTTGTTCACGGAAACACAGGATGACGGCATGTTCATCACGCTGCTCAAATCAAAACTGCACCGGGTCACCACCACACAGGTGGAGCTGGATTACGAGGGTTCCTGTGCCATCGATGGCGCCCTGATGGATGCCGCCAATATCCGTGAATACGAACAGATTCACATCTATAACATCGCCAATGGCGAACGGTTCACCACCTATGCCATCCGTGCCGAAGACAACAGCGGCATCATCAGCGTCAATGGCGCAGCCGCCCACAAGGCCAGCGTGGGCGACCTGCTGATCATCGCCACCTACACCCAGCTGAGCGAGGAAGAGGCC
>JALVTA010000083.1 GCA_027036095.1 Thiotrichales bacterium
CGTCACGAGTGGCTGCATACGCTGGGTGTCGATTTTGCGGCCCTGGCAGCGGCGGGGCTGCATTTGATGCTGCGCCGGGTGGAAGTAGATTATCGCCAGCCGTTGCGGCCGGGTGATGCGTTCAGTGTGCGCACCCGTCTGCTTGCGGGTGGGCGCACGCGGGTGGTGTTCGAGCAGTGGATCGAGCGGGATGACAGTGTGTGCGTGCACAGCCGCAGCGAGGCGGTGGCGGTGCGCAATGGCCGCCCTCAGGCGTTTGACAGGCAGGCCGAGTTGGCACCGCTTCTTAAGGTGCTGGAGGCAGAGTAACCGACGTTTACGCCGGGTTTTAAACAAAAAAGAGGCCGAAGCCTCTTTTGGGGTGTGATGGGTGCGTGGGGGTCAGGCCACTTCAGCACTCAGCGGGCGGCCACAGACGCGGATGCGCTGCAGCGTGTCGAGAATGTCGTGCGGCAGATCGGCGGGCAGGTCCACCGTGCTGTAGCTGGGCTCGATGGTCAGGTTGCGGATCAGCTTACCGGGCAGGCCGGTTTCGTTGGCGATGGCGCCGATGATATTGCCGGGCTTGGCACCGTCCCGACGGCCGACTTTCAGGCGGTAGCGCTGCATGCCGGCACTGGGGGTGCCTACATCGCGACGGGGTGCGCGTTCGCGGCGACCACCACGCTCTGACTCCCGCTCCGAACGGCGTGCTTCACGCACGGGCTTCTCTTCCAGAAAGAAGGGGGTGTTCCCCTGCAGCATCACGGCCAGGCCGGCGGCCAGTTCGGTGGCAGGAATATTGTGCTCCCGTTCGATCGCCTCAATGATCTGCTGATAGAAGGCGATATCCTTCTGCTGGGCGGCTTCGATGACCTTGTCTTTGAAGCGCTCAATACGGCCTGCATTGATGTCGTCCACACTGGGCAGGGTCATCTGGGCTACTTTCTGGCGCGTGGTGCGCTCGATCATGCTGAGCAGGCGTTTTTCGCGCGGTGCGACGAACAGGATCGCCTTGCCGCTGCGACCTGCCCGACCGGTGCGGCCAATGCGGTGGGTGTAGGACTCGGGGTCGGTGGGGATGTCGTAGTTGATGACGTGGGTGATGCGCTCCACATCCAGGCCGCGCGCCACGACGTCTGTGGCCACGAGGATATCAAACTTGCCCTGGCGGAACTGATTGACGATGCGCTCGCGATTGTTCTGCGGAATATCACCGTTCAGTGCGGCGGCGGAAAAACCGCGCGCTTCCAGTTTTTCTGCCAGCTCCACTGTGGCCACTTTGGTGCGCACGAACACGATCATGCCGTCGAAGTCTTCTGCTTCGAGAATGCGGGTCAGGGCGTCCAGCTTATGCACGCCGCTGACTGGCCAGTAAACCTGCTCGATATTGGTATTGGTGGTGGTCTTCTGCTTAATGATGACTTCCTGCGGGTCCTGCAGGTAGGTCTTGGCGATGCGGTGGACTTCTTTGGGCATGGTGGCCGAGAAGAGGGCGATCTGACGCTCAGCCGGCACGCGGTCGAGAATCCATTTCACGTCGTCGATAAAGCCCATGCGCAGCATTTCGTCGGCTTCATCCAGCACCACGTGGCGGATCTGATCCAGCTTGAGGGTGCCGCGCTCGATATGGTCCATGACGCGGCCAGGGGTGCCGATCACTACCTGTGCACCGCGCTTGAGGCCGCGTAGCTGGGTGGAAAAGCTGGCGCCGCCGTAAATGGGCAGCACATGCAGGCCGTCCATATGGCGGGCAAAGGTTTGCAGTGCTTCGCTCACCTGAATGGCCAGCTCACGGGTGGGGGTGAGGATCAGGGCCTGCGGAGCTTTCAGTTCAGCATCAATGTTGTTGAGCAGCGGCAGGGCGAATGCTGCGGTCTTGCCGGTGCCGGTCTGGGCCATGCCCAGCATGTCGCGGCCTGCCAGCAGGGCCGGGATCGCCTGGGCCTGAATGGCAGAAGGGGTTTCAAAACCGATTTCTTCCAGTGTTTGATTGATTT
>JALVTA010000084.1 GCA_027036095.1 Thiotrichales bacterium
GATCCCCAGGTAAAGCCACCACCGAACGCCTCCATCAGCACCAGCTGGCCGGACTGGATGCGGCCATCACGCACCGCCTCGTTCAGCGCCAGCGGCACGGAGGCGGCGGAAGTGTTGGCGTGTCGGTCCACGGTCACCACCACCTGTTCCGGTGGCAGTCTGAGCTTGCGGGCCGTGGCATCAATGATGCGGCGGTTGGCCTGGTGCGGCACCAGCCAGTCCAGCTCTTCGGGGGCGATGCCATTGATCCGCAGCGTCTCGGTGGCCACCTGACTGAGGGTGTTGACCGCCACTTTGAACACCTCGCTGCCGCGCATGTGCATGCTGCGTTCGGACACGCTGTCGGTCAGGGGCTTTTTCGACACGCCCGACGGCACGTGCAGCAGGGTCTCATACTGACCGTCCGCATGGATATGGGTATTGATCACGCCGGGCTCGCTGTCGGCACGCAGAACGACGGCCCCGGCGCCATCGCCGAACAGCACGCAGGTATTGCGGTCGCTCCAGTCGATGATGCGAGAAAGCGTCTCCGCGCCCACCACCAGCGCCGTGGTGGCACCCCCGGTGCGCACGAAACGGTCGGCCACGCTAAGCGCGTAGATGAATCCGGAGCAGACCGCCTGCACGTCGAACGCAGGCGCGCCATGGTTGCCGAGGCGCTGCTGCAGCAGGCAGGCCGTGCTGGGAAAGATCTTGTCGGGTGTCGTCGTCGCCACCACGATCAGGTCGATCTCGTCCACCCCGATCCCGGCACTTTCCAGCGCGGCGCGGGCGGCGGCTTCTGCCAGATCGGCAGTGGTCTGATCGTCGGCGGCGATGTGGCGCTGGCGGATGCCGGTGCGCTCGCGGATCCACTCATCCGAGGTATCCACCATCTTTTCAAGATCGTGGTTGGTGAGGATTTTCTCCGGCAGATATCCGCCCGTTCCGATGATGCGACTATACCGCGGCGTGTTCGGGTTCATCCACACATTCCTGATTCTGTTCGATGGCGTCCATCAGCTCGCCCAGACGCTGGCTGATGCGTTCGGGGATGTTCTTCTCTACCTCGCGACGCGCCTGACCGATGGCATGGTAGAAGGCGAAGGTATCGGCGCCGCCGTGACTTTTGATGACGATCCTGCGCAGTCCCAGCAGGCTGGCGCCATTGTAACGGCGCGGATCCATGGTCCGGCGCAGCTGCCTGAGCACCGGCAGGGCCACAAGTCCCGCCAGACGGGTGAACAGGTTGCGGTTGAAGGCCTTCTTGAGGTGGAAGGAGATCATCTTGGCCACGCCTTCCGAAGCCTTGAGGGCGATATTGCCGTCAAAGCCGTCACAGACGACCACATCCACCTCGCCCTTGAAGATGCCATCCCCCTCCACATAGCCGGTGTAGTTGAGTGGCGCACGCACCAGCAGGCGGTGGGCGTAGCGGATGCGCTCAGGCCCCTTGATCTCCTCCTCGCCAATATTGAGCAGGCCGACACGGGGCGCCGGATTGTCATCCAGCTCGCTGGCCAGAACGGCTCCCATGAGGGCGAACTGCACCAGATTCTCGCCGTCCACGCCCACATTGGCGCCCAGATCCAGCATGTGCACATGTCCCTGCTGCGTCGGCATGGCAGTACAGATGGCCGGCCGTTCGATGCCCGGCAGCGTCTTGAGCACGAACTTGGACATGGCCATCAGCGCGCCGGTGTTACCGGCACTGACACAGGCATCCGCCTCACCGGACTTGACCAGATTGAGCGCGATGCGCATGGAGGACTTGCGCTTCTGGCGCAGGGCACGGGAAGGCAGATCATCCATCTCCACCACCTCGTCCGCATGGACGATGGCCAGGCGGGGATGAGACGTCTGCTCACCGACCGCCTGCCGCAGCGCCTGCTCGTCACCGACCAGCAGCAGCTCCAGATCCTGCCAGGTTTCAAGCGCCTTTAACGCGGCGGGGACCGTAACCGAAAGGCCGTGGTCCCCGCTCATGGCATCAATTGCGATTTTCAAGGTCGGTCAGCTTTACTTGTTGATGACCTTCTTGCCCTTGTAATAGCCGTCCGCAGTCACATGGTGACGACGGTGCAGCTCACCGGTAGTAGGATCGACACTCAGCTTGGGGCCGCTGATGGCGTCGTGAGAGCGGCGCATGCCGCGCTTGGAAGGGGTTTTGCGGTTCTGTTGAACAGCCATGGCTTTCTCCTTGAGTCAAAGTATTCAGTGTTTCGGTTCGCTGTCGCCATTACGCAGCGCCGCCAGCGCTGCGAACGGATTTTCCTCTTCGGCTTCCGGGACGGCCTCCGCCGCCCCATCATGCCAGACCAGCGGCTCGCCGGGCTGACGGGGCACCATGGGAATGGCCAGCAGCAGCTCATCCTCCACCAGCTGCCAGGGGTTGATGCGCTCCCCCTCCTCCAGCAGCCAGGCATCAAACGCATCCGGAACCCAGTCAGCCTCGCCCTCGCTGGCAATGAACACGGCCGCGAGCCGCTCATCCACCGGCTGCCGGTAGGCATCCAGCGTGCGCTGGCACTGCAGGGGCATCTCTCCCTGCATGGTCAGCTCGAAGGCGGGCCTGCGGCTGGCCGGCTCCATGAAAAAGCGCAGCGTCATCTCGATCGGAGACGGCGGCAGGCGTTCATCCAGCGCCGCCATCAGCCGCGGAAACTGACGCACATCCAGCGAGAGCCGGTACTGCCTGTTCTGGCGGGCAGCCTGCTCAGGCTCGATCCAGTCCGGCATCGGCTTGGCCATTTCAATCGCCCGAATTTTGTTAAGCTGTCAATTATAACAGCAAGTTGGAGAGTTTTACATGCTGATTCTCGCCTCCACCTCACCGTGGCGCCGCATGCTGCTGGAACGACTGCAGCTGCCCTTCGAAACCGCCTCGCCCGAGGTGGACGAAACACCACTGCCGGAGGAAACGGTGGCGGAGATGGTGCGCCGCCTCAGTCGCGCCAAGGCCGAGGCGGTGGCCCGGCAGCACCCAGAAGCCTTTGTCATCGGCTCGGATCAGAGCGCCGAAGCCGACGGCATGATTCTGCACAAACCCGGCAGCTACGCACGTGCCTTCGAACAGCTCCGGCACCTCTCCGGTCGTACGGTCACCTTCCACACCGGGCTGTGCGTCTGCCACGCCGGCCTCTGCGTGGAGACGATGGACCGGAGCGTAACTCACTTCCGCCCCCTTGATGACACGCTGATCGACTGGTACCTGAAAAAGGAACGGCCCTACAACTGCGCAGGCGCCATCAAATCGGAAGGGTTGGGCGCACTGCTGATCGAACGCATCGAAAACGACGACCCGGCCGCGCTGATCGGCCTGCCCCTGCTGAAGCTGGTCGACCTGCTCAATGAGCTGAACTACCCCTTCCCCTGGCAGACCCGCGGCAGCAGCCACTGACGCAGTTCATCCAGATGATGGAAGTGGGCCAGCGGCCCAAAGGCGTCCAGCTCGGCATGATCATGCACGCCGAAGCTGACCGCCACCCGGTCCATGCCGGCATTGCGGGCCATCTCCATGTCGAAGGTGGTATCTCCCACCATGAGCGCCTGCTCAACCGGAACGCCAGTCTCCTCAAGAATCTGCTCGAGCATGAGCGGATCCGGTTTGGAAGCCGCCTCGACCGGTGTGCGTGTCACATCAAAATAGGGCGCCAGACCGCTTTTAGGCAGAATCTGATCCAGCCCCCGGCGGCTCTTGCCGGTTGCGATGGCCAGCCTGGCACCGGCCGCCTTCAGATCCCGCAGCAGTGCCTCCGCGCCGTCAAAGGGACACATGGGAATATCCGACTCCTGCAGAAAATGGCGGGAGTAGGCCGCCGCCATTGCCTCCACCTGCTCGCGGGAGGCCTCGGGATAAAGCTGCTCGATGGCCCGGGTCAGACTGAGTCCGATGATGCTGGCACTGGTCTTTTCGTCCAGCACCGGAAGCCCTGCCTGACGGGCTGCATGCTGGATGGCGTCCACAATGCGACGCTCGGAATCCATCAGCGTGCCATCCCAGTCAAAGATGATCAGCCGGTAGCATTTTTCTGCTGACACAGACACTCGAAAACCTCCGTAAACAGTTGCGGCACAGGGGCCTCCAGCTCCAGCCACTGCCTCGTGGCCGGATGCTCGAAACCCAGCCGCCAGGCATGCAGCGCCAGCCGGCGCAGGCCACAGGCGCGTGCCTGTCGATTGGCACCGGCATCACCGTATTTGTCATCCCCGAGCACCGGGTGCCCCAGGTGGCGCGCGTGCACGCGAATCTGATGGGTACGTCCTGTCATGATGCGCACCTCCATCCGGCTGACCCGTTCACAGGCGGCCAGACGGATGAACAGGCTGCGGGAGGGTTTGCCATCCGGCGAAACCCGCACCACCCGCTCGCCCGACTGCAGCGTGTTCTTCAGCAGCGGCTCATCTACCGGCGTACGCCCGTGGGGCCAGCAGCCCGCCACCAGCGCCTGATAGACCTTCTTCAGCCGGTGCGCGCGCACCTGGGCGTGCAACGCCTTGAGCACGGACGCCTTCTTAGCCAGCAGAATGATTCCCGAGGTGTCCCGGTCGAGCCGGTGAACCAGCTCCAGCCGGCGCGCCTGCGGGCGGGCTGCCCGGGCCAGTTCGATCAGCCCCCAGCTCAGCCCGCTGCCGCCGTGCACCGCCATGCCCGAGGGCTTGTTGAGCGCCATCAAGTCACCGTCCTCATAAAGCACCAGCGTCTCGAAACGGGCGCGCGCCGCGTCATCGAACACCTGCTGCGGCGCCGGCCCTGCCTGCTGAACCGGCGGGATGCGCACTACGTCTCCCACCCGCAGGCGGTCGCTGACCCGGGCGCGCTTCTTGTTGACGCGCACCTCCCCCTTGCGCACGATGCGGTAGACAAGCGCACGGGGCACCCGGCGCAACTGTCGCATGAGAAAGTTGTCCAGCCGCTGGCCGGCATCCTCTTCGGTCACCGTGACCAGGCGGACCTTCGATGGGGCTGAATTCTGCATGGCGCGTAGTTTAAGCCATCTGCACCTGCCGAACCATGAGCACCGACAGCGGCATAACACCTTTCGACATTGCGGCAACCCCTTGAGCGTGCTATATTTTGTCGGCATTCCGTCTTCAGGCACACAGGATGAAGCGGCTGCGCCCGAAACATGCCGGCGCAGCGTTGACGGAAGCCAAAACGATTTGAAGCAAGAAGCCGCCGAAAACGGCGGTCGGGTGCACAAACCGGCAGACAGGCATACCGAATCGCATGACGATTCGCCAGCGCACCCGGAACGGGATAAGACGCTGGCTGGCAACGCCGACTTGAACACAGAATTTCGCGCCGGCCCGATCCGAGTCACTGTGACGGGCCGATCAGACTAACAGGACACGGTTTTGTTGACAGGCCAATCGCTCACGACGACATCTCTGGCGCCGCCCGGTTCGGCAGCAGCATGCTGTCGGCACCGGCGGCCGTGCCTGCATTGCTGATCTCCTGTCGCGCTTCTGTGCCCTGAAGTCCCGCCCGGCATGCATGTCCGCACGGTTTGCTGCGTTCCAGCAACCTGTAGCAAGGACAACACCACCATGAAAAGAATGCTCATCAACGCCACGCAGCCGGAAGAGGTCCGGGTTGCGCTGGTCGATGGCCAGAAGCTCTACGATCTGGATATCGAAACCCCCGGTCACCAGCAGAAGAAGGCCAACATCTACAAGGGCAAGGTCACCCGCATCGAGCCCAGTCTCGAAGCCGCTTTCGTCGACTACGGCGCCGAACGCCACGGCTTTCTGCCCTTCAAGGAAGTGGCCGAAGAACTCTTCCCCAACGGCCGGCGCGAGCCCGGCCTCTCCATCAGCGATGTGCTCAAGGAAGGCCAGGAGCTCATCGTCCAGGTGCAGAAGGAAGAACGTGGCAACAAGGGTGCGGCACTGACCACCCAGATCACCCTCGCCGGACCCTACGTGGTCATGATGCCCAACAACCCCCGTGCCGGCGGCATCTCCCGCCGCATCGAGGGCGAAGACCGGGCCGAGCTGCGCGAAGCCCTGGCCAGCGTGGACGTACCGGAAGGCATGGGTCTGATCGTGCGCACCGCAGGCATCGGCAAGAGCTCGGAAGAGCTGCAGTGGAACGTGGACTATCTGGTGCAGCTGTGGGACGCCATCCGGCAGGCCGCCGACAGCAAGCCGGCACCGTTTCTCATCTACCAGGAATCCGACATCATTACCCGCGCCATCCGCGACCACCTGCGTCAGGACATCGGCGAGGTGCTCATCGACGACATGGAAGCCTTCCACCGGGCGCGTGACTTCGTACAGCACGTCATGCCCCAGTTCGTGGGCCGCATCAAGCCCTATCAGGACAAGATTCCCCTGTTCACCCGCTTCCAGATCGAATCCCAGATCGAGACCGCCTTCCAGCGGGAGGTCACCCTGCCCTCCGGCGGCGTCATCGTCATCGACATGACCGAGGCGCTGACCGCCATCGACATCAACTCCTCCCGCGCCACCAAGGGCGGCGACATCGAAGAGACCGCCTTCAACACCAACATGGAGGCGGCCGCCGAGATCGCCCGCCAGCTGCGACTGCGCGACCTGGGCGGGCTGATCGTCATCGACTTCATCGACATGCACTCCAACAAGCACCAGCGCGAGGTGGAAAACGCCCTGCGCGAAGCGGTCAAGCCCGACCGCGCCCGGGTGCAGATCGGCCGCATCTCCCGCTTCGGCCTGCTGGAAATGTCCCGCCAGCGGCTGCGTCCCTCCATCGAAGAGTCCACCCAGATCGTCTGCCCGCGCTGCCATGGCGTCGGCGTCATCCGCGGCGTGGAGTCCATGGGCCTGTCCATCCTGCGCCTGCTGGAAGAAGAAGCCATGAAGGAGAACACCAAGCGGGTCACCGTGCAACTGCCCGTGGACGTGGCCACCTTCCTGCTCAACGAAAAGCGTCCGCAGCTGACCGCCATCGAACAGCGCTACAATCTGCATGTGCTCATCGTTCCCAACGAGCACCTGGAAACCCCTCACTACCTGATGGAGCGCATCCGCTACAACGACGAAGAGATCCGCGCGGCCAGCTACGCCCAGAAGACCGCGCCGGAAGTGGCCCTGCCCGAACCGCGTGAGGAAAACGCCACCCAGGCGGAAAAGGAAGCGCCGGTGGTCTCCAACATTCAGCCCAGCGAACCGCCTCCGCCGCCTGCGCCCAGACAGGAAAAGACACCCGCCGCGCCCGAAAAGCCCGGTCTGCTCACCCGCCTGTTCAAGGCCCTGTTCGGCCCCGTCGCCGAACCGGAAAAGGAAGAGAAGGAAGAAGAAAAGCCCCAGCGTCGGCGCTCCAGTCAGAACCGACGCAACGGCAACCGGCGCCGCCGTGGCGGTGGCAACCGCCGCCGCCGCAATGGACAGCGTGACCGCCGTCCTCAGAACGATCAGAATGAAGGCGGCCAGCCGCAGCAGCCGGCTGCCGAGACCGCCCGGCAGAACGACGCCGGTCGGAACGACAACGTGTCCGCCCAGCAGGCCGACCGTCAGGAAGCGGCCCATAGCGCCGCACCGGTGGAAGACAGGCCGGCTCCCCAGCCGGAGCCGACCCGGCAGGCGGACCATCCCGCGACCGAGGCTGCGCAGCCTGAGGAAACACCCGCACAGGACGCCACTGCCGATATGGGTGAACAGGCACCCCGCAGCCGCAACAGTCGCCGCAGCTACCAGCGGCAGGGTCGCTACGCCATGCGTCGCCGCCGTGCCCCGCAGGGTGCCGAGTCCCTCACCGTAGAAGAGGTCATGGCCCAGGCGGCTGCCGACAACGAACCGGTCGCTGAACCCAAGAAGGTGCAGGTGCCCATGCTGCCGCTGGATGAAGCCGGTGAAGCACCGCAACGACACGAGGCATCCGCCTCCACACAGACCGAGCCGGCTGCGACTGTTGCCGAAGCAGTCGCCCAGGCGCCCGACGCGGCAGCGCAGGTAGCAGACGCGCCCACCGCCGAGACGGCAGCCACACAGCCCATCCCGGACAGCGGCGAAGGCGAAACGGCTCAGCCGCCTGCCGGGGATGCCGAGAACTCCGGCACGGCCGAGACAAAAGTGGAAACACCGGCAACCCCTGCAACCACCGCGCAGCCTGTCGCCGCCGACACCTCGGACCGGGCCGAGCCCACAGCATCGACAGAGGCTGCTGAAGCGCCGCCGGAGTCGACCCCTGCTACCGAAGACAAGGCGGAAAAGTCAGCCTCCTGAACGGGTCTGACCCGACGGCACGGCAAAACGGCCCCGCATGGGGCCGTTTTCTTTTTCAGCGCACCCGTTGCTTGCCGTGTAAGTCCCCCCACATATAACCGGCATTTTTCCGGCATGCCACCTGCGCGGTCGGCAGCGGACCTGGCAAAAATGGGTTCATCGTAGATTTCCGGGGAAAGCAGCCCGAATCTTCAGGAAGAAGTACTCCATATCCCGGAAGCCATAAGCCATGCGCTTGATCACCTTGATCTTGTTGTTGATCCCCTCCAGCAC
>JALVTA010000085.1 GCA_027036095.1 Thiotrichales bacterium
GGTGCACCGCACGGCGCTGGAGGCCATTCTGGCGGACATCCGCGAGGATCTGGGCGAGTTCCGTGTCACCTTCGACAACTGGTTCTCGGAGCGCAGCCTATTCGACAGCGGCCTGGTGGATGCAGTCATCGAAAAGCTGCAGCAGGCCGGCTACGTGTATGAGAAGGACGGCGCCCTGTGGTTCCGTTCCGCCGACTTCGGTGACGAGAAGGACCGGGTGGTGGTGCGCGACAATGGCGTCAAGACCTATTTCGCTTCCGACATCGCCTATCACCTCAACAAGTTCGAGCGCGGCTTCGAACGGCTGATCGACATCTGGGGCGCCGATCACCATGGCTACATTCCCCGGGTGCGCGCGGCGCTGCAGGCGCTGGAACTGCCCGCCGAGGCGCTGGAGGTGCTGCTGGTGCAGTTCGCCACCCTGTGGCGCGGCGGCGAAAAGGTGCCCATGTCCACCCGTTCCGGCCAGTTCGTTACCCTGCGTCAGCTGCGCGAGGAGGTGGGGACGGACGCGGCGCGCTTCTTCTACGTGATGCGCAAGTCCGAACAGCACATGGATTTCGATCTGGATCTGGCCAAGTCCCAGAGCAACGACAATCCCGTCTACTACATTCAGTATGCCCATGCCCGGGTGGCCGCCGTGCTGCGGCAGGCGGAGGAGAAGGGCACGCCATGGGACCGGAAGGCCGGGCTGGCGGCGCTGGGCGCCCTGTCGCTGGAGAGTGAGCAGGCGCTGGCAGCGGAGCTGGCCAGATTCCCCGAGGTGGTGGCCCGGGCGGCGCTCAACCGCGAGCCCCATCTGGTGGCCTACTATCTGCGCGATCTGGCCCATGGCCTGCACAGCTACTACAACGCCACGCCGTTTCTGGTGGACCAGCCGGATGTGCGCAACGCCCGTCTGACGCTGGTGGCGGCGGTGCAGCAGGTGATCCGAAACGGTCTGACGCTGCTGGGCGTGTCCGCGCCGGAGCGCATGTGAGCCCATGCAGCAACCGCCCCTGAGACAGTCGCAGCAGCGCCAGCTGGAGGCTCAGCGCCAGCTGCGCCGGCGCATCGGTCTGGCGGTGCTGCTCACATTGGGACTGACGGGGTTCGGCGTGTGGCTCGGCCAGCAGGACTTTTCCCGCTGGCTGCCGGAGAAGACGGAGACGGCCGCGGCGCCTGCTGCCCGGACGTCCGCCACATCGGCCACTGCTGTACGCCAGCAGACGGCGCAGGCGCCTGAACGGGATACGCCCGAGGAGATCGATCAGTTCAGCTTCTACCGGGACCTGCCCCACATGACGGTGGAGGTGGACGCCAGGCCGCTGCCGGTGCGGCTGGAACAGCCCCGACGGGTGCTGGCGGGTACTTTCCGCCGCCGCGAGCAGGCGGAAAGGGAACTGGCGCGGCTGCGCCGGCTGGGGTTCGATCGGCTGCAGCTGGCCAGTTTTCAGAAGAATGGCGTGACCTACTATCAGCTGCGCACGCCGCCGCTGGACAACCGTCTGGAGGTGAATCTGCTGCGCAACCGGCTGCAGAAGGCCGGCGCGCGGGTGCTGGTGGTGCGGGTGCCCAAGGCGGCGCAGGGCGGTTGAGGACGGTTCAGTCGCAGCTGTCTTCGAATTCGGTGCGCACCTGATTGCGCCCGCACTTCTTGGCCAGGTAGAGGGCTTTGTCCGCCCGTTCGATGAAGGCTTCGATGGTGTCCTCCGTCCCGTGGAACTGGCCGATGCCGAAGGAGGCGGTGATGGTCCCCAGGTGCTTGGCGTCGGTCTTGCGCTTAAGCTGCGCCTGGGTCAGCTTGTGGCGTAGCTCTTCGGCCCGCTCCTTCACCCGCTCCAACGGGTCGTCCTTGACGATGATGGCGAACTCCTCGCCGCCATAGCGGCAGATGACCTCGTTTTCCCGCTGGGTCTTCAGCATCAGTTTGGCAAAGTAGCGCAGCACGCTGTCGCC
>JALVTA010000086.1 GCA_027036095.1 Thiotrichales bacterium
GTGTTCGATCCGGCGGCGCTCCCCGGCACCGGCACGCCCGAGCCCGGCGGCATTGACTGGTGGACGTTTCAGCGCTTCGTGCAGGCCATCCGGGGCCGGGAGATCGCCGGGCTCGACGTCGTGGAGCTTGCCCCGCAGCTCGACGCTTCCGCCTGCTCTTCGGTGCTCGCCGCCAAGTGCGTGCGCGAGCTGCTGCTGATGGTGGGGACGCGCTGAGGACTTTTCCCCGTCCGCCTAAAGCTTTTCCCTGATTCGCCGATAAGAACCAGCATGGAGGATCGGGAAGCGACGCTGGAGAGAAACAGCGATGGCGCGGAGGCCGTGGCGGCGGAGCTGCGGGGCCTGCGGCGGCAGCTGAATATCCTGCTGTTCGAGGTGGCTACGCCGATTGGACGACTGTTCAACCTCACCATGCTGTTGCTCATTATTGCGGCCGTGCTGGCCTCCATGCTGGATACGATACCTGGTCTTCATGTGCGGTGGGGCGCATGGTTTGAGCGTTTTCAGCACCAAGTGCTGGTGCTGTTTGCGGCGGAGTATGCCCTGCGCGTGTATGCCGCCCGCTCTCGTTGGGGATATATCAAAAGTTACAATGGCATTGTCGACCTGTTGACCGTGCTGCCACTATTTCTGGCCGGTCAATCTTACGCGATGGTCAGGCTGCTGCGGCTGGCGCGCATCATCCGTGTGGCCGTATCCGTGCCCGTGGTGCGAGCGCTGTTTGCATCACTGGCTGGGTCGGGACGCCTGCTGGCGGGCGTGCTGGGAACCATTGCGCTCATCTCGGTGTTGGCCGGCAACGTGATTTACATCATGGAGCCGGACACTTTCGCCAATGCCTTCGAGGGCACATGGTGGAGTTTGGTGACGATGAGCACCGTGGGCTATGGCGACTTCGTGCCGGCCACGGCCGGCGGCAAGGCAATCGCCTCGGCACTCATCATGGCCGGCATCTGCATGTTCGCGATGGTGACGGCGGTGATTTCCGTGCGCGTGGGACGGATGGTGAACAATACCCGTCGCTGTAGCGCCTGCGCCGAGGCGATTTCGCAGGACTTCCTCTACTGCCCGCACTGCGGCGAGGAACAGCCCTGGCGGCGTGACCATCTCCTGGAGCCGGACGAAGTCTGAGCCGCATCCCCAAGCTGCCGGCATTTCCCCCAAACCGCGCATGCTGGTAGCATGCCGCGCCCCATCGTGATGGGGTTTTGCTACGGGGGTTCGCATGGCTGAGCATCAACCGGTCGAAGGGCTGACATTTGACGACGTATTGCTGATTCCGCAGGCCAGCAACGTGCTCCCCCGCACGGCCGATCTGACGACGCAATTCACCAAGGGGCTGCGGCTGAACATTCCGGTGCTCTCCGCCGCCATGGACACGGTGACGGAATCGGCCACTGCCATCGCGCTGGCGCAGGAAGGCGGCATCGGCGTGATCCACAAGAACCTGGAGCCGGCCGAGCAGGCCGCCGAGGTGCGGCGCGTCAAACGCTACGAGGCCGGCGTGGTGCAGGAACCCTTGACGGTGACGGCCGAGACGACGCTGGCCGAGGTGCAGCGGCTGGCGGCCGAGAACGGCTTCTCGGGCTTCCCGGTGCTGGATGCCGACGGCAGGCTCTGCGGCATCGTCACCAACCGCGACATGCGCTTCGAGCGCAATCCCGAGCGCCGCGTGCGCGAGATGATGACGCCGCTGGAGCGGCTGGTGACGGTGAAGGCCGGCACCGATCTCGAAAGCTGCAAGGATCTGTTCCGCGAGCACCGCATCGAGAAGCTGCCGGTGGTGGACGACGACGGTCGCCTGATGGGGCTGGTGACGGTGCGCGACATCGAGAAGTCCCGCGCCTTTCCGAACGCCGTGCGCGACGATCTGGGGCGGCTCTTGGTGGCCGCGGCCATCGGCGTCGGCGAGAAGGAGCTGGACAGGCTGGGAG
>JALVTA010000087.1 GCA_027036095.1 Thiotrichales bacterium
CCCCCACCCCCCGTCCTGGCCGCTTGACCCCTATAGTTGCAAGGAATGCAGGATCTACACTTGAGGCGCACAAGCTGACTTCCATCGGTGGCGCGCACGCAGCCAGCGGGTCTCCCTGATTCACAGGCCAGTGTTGGGGCACTCAAGGGGCGCGAGTGGGGTGGACCAACCGACTGCCCAGCGCACAAGGCCACGGCGTCATGCCGGATGCAGGACACTTGATGACGCCTTGAATGCCAGCGCCGATCTATCCCGTGAGGGCCACGGGCGCAGTCACAAATGACATGGCCGCGATGTGCACGCATCGCCTGAACAGTCGAGACTGCCGAAAAGCGAATCGGCCATGCCGGTGCGCGATGGCGTAGGCTTAACAGCGCGTGCGTCAGGTACGGGTCACACTGTGCCTGATGGTGACACATCGCAATTCCGGCATGTTTGACGGGCGCGCCTTCCTTGTGAGGGCGCGCCTTGATGGGCTTTCCGTGAGAGTCCATCAAGGCGCGATGTTGCGTCGAACAGATAGGAGAAACAAAATGGCTGATCGTAAGCAAATCGAGAAGATGATCGAATCCGTCGCGCGTCGCGGTGCGAGCTTCACTAACCATGTGCAGAAAACGGCCATGGCCGTAATCGAACACTACCGCGATCACGGCGACAGCACGCTGGCTTGCCAACTGCTCGACGCCATGCCGAAAGTTGGCGGCACCAAACTGCGCCAATACCTCGCCACCTTCATGCGCGGCGAGTTCGCCCGCGAGGACAAGGCCACGGTGTTCCGCAAGGATGCCGGCTCGAAGCCGGCTGATGCCTTGTTGAAGCAGGCCAAGGCGGTGCGCTGGGACAGCTTTAAGGCTGACTCCGTACACAAGGAATTCGATCTGGTCGCGTCCGCCTCGCGGCTGGTACAGAAGGCCATGAAGGCCGCGAGGGATGGCAAGATCGAGGAGTCTGTCGCCCTGGGCTTCGCCACCGTGGTGGCTGAGTTCTTGGAGGCTGAGAACCTCAGCACCGAGGACGAAAAGGTCACCACGCCCGGCGAACTCCTCGCTGCCCGCGCGAAGGCCGAGGCCGAGGCGGCCAACGCCACGAAGCACTAGGCCACGCGATCACAAGGTCACAGGGAAGTGACCACATCATCAAGCATCTTCGTAGAGGGTGCTTGATGATGCAATGTTGCATCGCCGACTTCGTGCGGCACGGGGCAGCCGGGTCAATCCATCCCACTAAGCATTGTCGGCCATCTATCCAGCCAGTAACTTTTCGTCGGAGTTGCTGATAACTTCGTTGAAAAGTTGGTGAGTAACTTTTCGTCGGAGTTGCTGATAACTTCGTTGAAAAGTTGAAGGGCGTCTGACCCGGTTAACGTATGTATATTATTTTAACGTGTGTATGTTAAATCGGTCGGGTGGACGGCATCGGATTGTTGGACGATTAGACCCGGTGGACGATTGGACGGCACAAGTGAATGACTCGTGGCGACGTGGCTGGGTGGCGTCGTGCGTTTCGTGTTGTTGTGGAGATTGATTTTACTCCAATAACATACATACGTTATAAATCGTCCACTGCCTGTCCATCTTTACGGCACGCTTGTAAGTTGTTGATTTATAAGTTTCTGTCCAAATCGTCCAAATCGTCCAATACTGTATATAGGTCTATAGATATATATATCTATATAGTTGACATATTTGGTCGGTTATTTGGTGTGATAATTGATTTTCAAATGGGTCTCTTTATGTCCATGGACGATTTGGACAATTTGGACAGAAACTTATAAATCAATGACTTACGCGCACCCAGCCACCCCGCCACGAGGCCAATTCGTGGACATAAACAATAAAATCAATGACTTACGCGTGTCACCCCCTAGTGACACAACCTCCTCAACTTCGTGAGGACATCCACAACAGCGCCGCCGACCGAG
>JALVTA010000088.1 GCA_027036095.1 Thiotrichales bacterium
ACCGCCGCAACGGAGCAGGATCGACCGGTATAATGCGACCATGCCTCAGAACGATCGACTGCTGCGCCGCATCACCCTTGCATCCTTTCTTACCGCCCTCACCCTGTTGAGTGTGAAGGCGGTGGTCTGGTATTTCACCGGCTCAATCAGTCTGCTCGCCTCCCTGCTTGACTCGGGCATGGATGCCATTGCCTCGCTGATCATTCTCGTCGCCGTGCGCTACGCCCTGCGCCCCGCCGATGAAGATCACCGTTTCGGCCATGGCAAGGCGGAGCCGCTGGCTGCACTGGCACAGAGTGTCTTTATCCTCGGCTCGGCCCTCTTTTTCCTGCTGCACGCGTTTGATCGCCTCCTACACCCTCAGACGCTGCAGCATGACAGCTGGGCCATCGCCACCATGTGGTTTTCCCTAGCGGTGACGCTCCTGCTGGTGGCCTATCAGCGCCGCGTGGTGCGCCGGACCGGCTCCACCGCCATTGCCGCCGACGCGCTCCACTATGCCAGCGACGTGGCCAGCAATCTGGTAATCCTGGCCGCCCTCTATCTGGCACACTTTGGCTGGCAGGAGGCGGACGTCTGGCTGGGTCTGCTGGTGGGCCTGTGGATCGGTTACAGTGCCCTGCAGGTGGGGCGCGATGCGCTGGATCAGCTGCTGGACAAGCAACTGCCGGATGAAACACTCCAGCAGATCCGTGCCATCATCCTCAATCACCCCAAGGTATGGGGTTTTAATGACCTGCGCACCTTTCGTTCCGGCCCCACACTGCACATTCAGCTGGACCTGGAGCTGGACGACCACATGCCGCTGGTGGAGGCGCACCGCGTTGCCGAAGAAATCACCCAGGCGCTGAAAGCCGCCTTTCCGCAGGCCGATATCATGATTCATCAGGAGCCGGTCAGCAGCCGATCTGACCCGGCCCACCACCGCTGGCAGGGCGCAAAAAAAGGAGATGGTTAATGCACACGTGGCAATTCTGGATCGACCGCGGTGGCACCTTCACCGACATTGTCGCCCTGGACCCCCATGGGCAGATACACACCCGCAAGCTGTTATCCGACAACCCTGAACACTACCAGGATGCTGCCATTGCCGGCATTCGCCAGCTGCTGGAGCTGCCCGACAATGCACCCATTCCGCCCGAACAGGTGGCACAGGTGCGCATGGGCACCACCGTTGCCACCAACGCGCTGCTGGAACACAAGGGCGTGCCCGTGGCCCTGATCACCCACAGGGGCTTTCACGATGCCCTGCAGATCGGTTACCAGCACCGTCCGGACATTTTCGCCCTCAATATTCGCCTGCCCCAGCCGCTCTACACCACCGTGGTGGAAATCGACGGCCGCCTGGATGCCGAGGGCCACGAAATCGAGTCCCTCAATGAAGCCGATACCCGGGAAAAGCTGGCCGCCCTGAAAGCAGAAGGCTATGATGCCGTGGCCATCGCTCTGCTGCACAGCGACCGCAACGGTGCACACGAACAGCAGGTGGCGCAATGGGCGCGGGAAGCCGGCTTCAACCAGGTTAGCGCCTCCCATGTGGTCAGCGGCCTGCCCCGGTTTATTGCTCGAGGCCGCACGACCGTGGTGGATGCCTACCTGGATCCGGTGCTGCAGCGCTATGTCAATCAAGTGCGCACCGCCCTGGCCGGCATTCCCCTGCAATTCATGCAGTCCCACGGCGGGCTGACGCCGGCAGAACACTTTCATGCCCGCAACGCCATCCTTTCCGGGCCGGCCGGCGGCATTATCGGTATGGTGCGCGCCGGCGAAAGTGCAAGCTATCGCAAACTGATCGGCTTCGACATGGGCGGCACCTCTACCGATGTCTCCCACTACGCTGGTCAGCTGGAACGCCTGCTGGAAACCGAGATCGCCAACGTGGCCCTGCAGGTCCCCATGCTGGCCATCCACACGGTCG
>JALVTA010000089.1 GCA_027036095.1 Thiotrichales bacterium
CGAGATGAACTGTCAAAATCAGGGGAGGCCCTTGAGCAGAAGCATCTTGCTCTGCAGCAGCAGCGCCAGAAATTGCAGCAGGCCTTGCAGGACGTGGCACAGCGACAGACGCTCCTGACGCAGGAACTGTCGCGGCGGCAGCAGGAGCATGAGCGTCTGACGGCACAGCTCAACCGCCAGCAGGCGATGCTGGAGCAGCTGAATGGGCAGCACACGCAGCTTGATAAGGAGCTGGAAGCGCTGCCTGCCGAGGCGGATCTGACATTGAAAATCAACAGCCTGAAAAAGGAACTTGATCAGGCGCGCGAGGCCTTTTCAGCCGCAGAAGCCGCATGGCAGAGCGCGCAGGCGGAACTGGAGCGTCATCGGGCCAGCCTGTCGGAGCTGGAAAAGCAGCAGCTGCGCGCGGAACAGAAACTGGAGCGCCTAGGCGCCCAGTTGGAACAGACCCAGGCAGCCCAGCAACGATGTCATGATGAAGCACTTGCCGCCGGATTGACCGATGTCCAGCTGCGCCAGGCCACGCTGGATGAGGAAACATCACCTGATGAGGTTGCCCGTGCTCTGAGGCAGGCGGAGCAGACGCTGGAAGCGCTCGGCCCGGTCAACATGACAGCCATCGAACAGCTCGCGGAACTGGAAGGGAAGCTGACGGAGCTGGACGGACAGATGCGGGATCTGCAGGAGGCCGTGGACACGCTCCGTCAGAGTATCGGCAAGCTTGATCGCGACAGCCGCAGGCGATTGCGGGAGGTATTCGAGGCAGTCAATGCGGGCTTTCAGCGCATGTTCCCCACCATTTTCCGCGGCGGGCGGGCCGCGCTGGCCTGGCTGGACGAACAGGCGGACCCGCTGGAAAACGGCGTGCTGGTGATGGCGCAGCCGCCGGGCAAGCGCAACAGCCGCATCCAGATGCTTTCCGGTGGTGAGAAGACGCTGACGGCGCTGGCGCTGCTGTTTGCCATCTTCGAGCTCAACCCCGCCCCCTTCTGCGTGCTGGACGAGGTGGATGCGCCGCTGGATGATGCCAATGTGGCGCGCTTTGGTGAGCTGGTCAAGTCCATGGCCGAGCGGGTACAATTCATTCTGATCACCCATAACAAAACGACCATGACCATGGCCTCCGAGCTGCTGGGCGTCACCATGCAGGAACCCGGGGTTTCCAGAGTCGTGGCGGTGGATCTCGAAGCGGCGGTGAAAATGAGCGAGGATACGTCAGCATGACCGAACTGCAGATCACCCTGGCCGTTCTGGCCCTTCTTTTCGTGGCGCTGCTCTACTGGCTGGGCCAGCGGCGCAAACGTCAGCATCAGCCGGTGAATACGGCACAGCCCGCACCGGCGGAGGTGCCTGTGGAAAAAACCGTGCCCACACCGCCGGTGGATGATCGCCAGCCCGATCTGTTTGCCGGGACCACCGATCCACTCAAAGAGGAAAACGGTCGTCTGGTGTTGGAGCTGGACGCTGATGAGATCCGCCCCGCAGCCGGTCAGCCGGTGGATGTATCCCGCACCAACTTTGGTCGCACTGAAACGGCTTCAAAGTCACAGCCTGCCGCCCAGCCCGAGCAGGCGGACGAGGAAGTGGTGCTGCCCGACAGTGCCGTCAAGGCGGAGCCGCGCATCTTTGCCATCATGGTGCTTGGCACCAAGCCCTATCCGTGGAAGGAGCTGCAGACGGCACTGGTGGGCATCGGCCTTGAGCTGGATCCGGCCGAGCGCATCTTCGTGCGCCGCAACGAACATGGCAAGATCTACCTGCGGGTGGCCAACGCACTGGAGCCCGGCATCTTCCCCCTCACCGACGAGGAAGGCGCGGAGTTTGAATCACCCGGGGTGGCCATGATTCTGCAGCTGCCCACCTGCGTGCACGCGCCCTTTGCCATGAACCAGATGATCAAGGATGCCCGCAAGTTGTCACAGCGGCTGGGTGCCCATCTCTACAACGAAAAGCGTCAGCGACTCAATGAATCCCAGCTCAAGGCCATGCGTGACGCCTCGCTGGACTATGTCTCCGAACCCCTGACCTGACCGGAAGCCGTCCATGACTCGAGAAGAGGCCCGGCGCCGCATTGAAGAGCTGCGTGCGCTCATTCGCCGTTATGACTACGCCTACTACGTCCTTGACGAGCCGGAGGTCTCCGACGCCGAATACGATGCGCTGTTCAACGAGCTCAAGGCGCTGGAGGCGCAGTTTCCCGACCTGATCACTCCGGACTCACCCACCCAGCGGGTAGGCGGCGCGCCGGCGGAAGGTTTCCGCAAGGTGCGTCACCGCGTGCCCATGCTGTCGCTGGACAACGCCTTCAGCGACGAGGAACTGGCCGACTTCGAGCGGCGCATCATCGAACTGGCGCCTGACATTCCCCGGCCGGTGGAATACAGCGCCGAGCCCAAGATGGACGGTCTGGCCATCAGCCTGCGCTATGAGGCCGGCAGACTGGTGGAGGCTTCCACCCGTGGCGATGGGGAGGTGGGCGAGGATGTGACCCGCAACGCCATGACCGTGCGCGCCATTCCTTTGCGGCTGATGACCGACACGCCGCCGGCCGTGCTGGAAGTGCGTGGCGAGGTGTTCATGACCCATGCCGCCTTCGAAGCCCTCAACCGTCAGCAGATGGAGCGGGGCGAAAAGCCCTTTGCCAATCCGCGCAACGCCGCTGCCGGCAGTCTGCGCCAGCTGGATCCGAAGGTGACCGCCGAGCGGCAGCTGAGCTTCTATGCCTACGGCTGGGGCGAGGCCGATGACCAGGTACTGGCCGACACCTACACTGACACCATGGCCCGGCTGCGTCAGTGGGGTGTGCCGGTCAATCCCCTGCTGGAAGTGGTCCACGGCGTGGAGGGCATGCGTGACTATTTCGAGCGCATGAGCGCGCGCCGGGCCCGTCTGGCCTATGACATTGACGGCGTGGTGTTCAAGGTCAACAGCCTTCAATGGCAGGAACGGCTGGGTTACACCAGTCGTGCACCCCGGTGGGCCATTGCGCGCAAGTTTCCGGCACAGGAGGCCTGGACGCTGCTGGAAGATGTCATCGTGCAGGTGGGCCGCACCGGTGCGCTCACCCCGGTGGCGAAGCTGAAGCCGGTGCGCGTAGGCGGGGTGACCGTCTCCAGTGCCACCCTGCACAATTTTGAAGAAGTGGCGCGCAAGGACATCCGCATCGGCGATACCGTCATCGTGCGTCGGGCAGGGGATGTCATTCCCGAAGTGGTCGGGCCCGTGCTGTCCAAGCGGCCGCCGGATGCCCGGCCGGTGGTGCCGCCGGAAAAGTGTCCGGTGTGCGGTTCCGATGTGATCCGGGAGCCGGGCAAGGCGGTGCTGCGCTGTTCGGGGGGACTGTTCTGCCCGGCACAGCGTCAGCGGGCGCTGGAGCACTTCGTCTCCCGCAAGGCCATGGACATCCGCGGCCTGGGGCCGAAACTGATTGCCCGTCTGCTGGAAAAAGGCTGGGTCGAGCATCCGGACGACCTCTATCACCTGACCTGTGAACAGCTGGCCAGCCTGGAAGGCATGGGCGAAAAGTCTGCCCGGAACCTGATCGACGCCATTGAGGCTTCGAAGAACACGACCCTGCCCCGTTTTCTGTTCGCCCTGGGCATTCCGGAAGTAGGCGAGGTCACGGCGGAAAATCTCGCGGCCCACTTCGGCTCGCTGGAGACGATCATGCAGGCGGACGCTGCCGCGCTGGAAGCGGTGCCGGACATTGGTGAAGTGGTAGCGGACAACATCGTCACCTTCTTCCGCCAGCCGCTCAACCGGAAGGTCATTCGCGGCTTGCTTGAGGCCGGGGTGCACTGGCCGGAGCCGGTGCGGGCCGAAGCCGTGGCCGACTCCCCCTTCGCCGGCAGGACGGTGGTGCTGACCGGCACCCTGCACAGCATGACCCGGGGTGAGGCCAAAGCGCGCCTGACGGCGCTGGGGGCCCATGTCACCAACAGTGTCTCGCGCAGGACGGATTTCGTGATCGTGGGCGAGAGTCCCGGCTCCAAGGCGCGCAAGGCCGAACAGCTGGGCGTGACCATGCTGGATGAGCGACAGTTTCTGGAGATGCTGGATGGTTCGACCCCGTAACGTCAACAAGAAGAAGGCCCGGCGCGACGCCCCCAACTGGGAAGAAGAGGACGTCTTCGCCAGCCGCACCCAGATCAAGCTGGCCGCCGAGGCCGTCAATGAGCTGGGTGAGCAGCTGGCCGAAATGAGCGAGGCCACACTGGCCCGCTTTCAGCTCAGCGATGAGGTGGCCGAGGCGGTGGCGCAGCTGCGTCGCCTTGACAAGGGGCCGGCCTACAAACGCCAGCGCAGCTATGTGGGCAAACTGCTGCGTCAGGACGAAGCCCAGCTGGCCCATATCCGCGAAACCCTGGCGCAGCTGGAGCGGGAGGCCCGGGAGGAGAAGCGCCTGACCGACCGCTGGGCACGCTGGCGCGACCGGCTCATCGAGGAGGGCGACGACGCCCTGGCCGATCTGCTGGCCGAATTTCCCCGCGCGGACCGCAACCAGCTACGCCAGCTCATCCGTCAGGCACAACCGCAGCAGCCGGAGCAGAAGCGCCGGCAGGCGGCGCGCAAGCTGTTTCAGGTGATCCGGGATTTGCATCGCCAGCCTGAATAGGAGATAATTCCTGCTTCGTTTTCACCCTGTCTGCTATCGGTTGGCGGACAGGGCGAGTCGATCCACAACCGATAGGAGAGAGCATCATGCTGAGCACCGAAGACAAGGCCAAGATCGTTGCCGAGTTCGCCACCCACGAAGGCGACACCGGTTCACCGGAAGTGCAGGTTGCCCTGCTGACCGCGCGCATCAACTACCTGACCGAGCACTTCAAGACCCACAAGAAGGACAATCATTCCCGTACCGGTCTGCTGAAGCTGGTGGCGCGTCGCCGCAAGCTGCTGGACTACCTGCACCGCAAGGACGCCGACCGCTACTTCAACCTGATTCAGCGTCTCGGCCTGCGCAAGTAAGCGCCTTTCGCCACTTCAGGCGATGATGGGAAGCCCCGCCTCCGAGCGGGGCTTCTTGCGTCTGGGCCGGTTGGCACGATTCCTGTTAGGCTGGAGTCATCAGTCCCTCGGAACGGCTTCATTGGAAACAGAGGAGAGCGCAACATGCAACGAGCCCGCTGGCTGATTTTTCTGCTGAGCCTGCTGGGAGCCCAGACGGTCTGGGCCAAGGCGGATTCTCCGGCACAGATCCCCGGTGCCACCACAGTGGATGTGGCACAGGCCAAGCAACTGTTCATGCAGGGGGTCAAGTTCATCGACGTTCGCAGTTATTCCGACTGGAACGCGGGGCGGATTCCGTTGGCTTATCATCTGGAGCTTCACCACGAACTGACTCGTGAGGCACTGGCCAATATCGTGGCACAGGATGAGCCGGTGGTGTTCTACTGCAACAGTCTCAAGTGCCATCGCAGCGCCAAGGCCACCAAAAAGGCGGTGGAATGGGGTTATACGCGGGTCTACTATTTCCGGCTGGGGTTCCCCAACTGGAAGAAAGCCATGAATCCGATCGAGTGAGGGGGTGGTCATGAACAGTCTGAAAGCCCGCATTCTGCTGCTGGCCATCGTGCCGGTGATCATTGTTGCCGCCCTGAGTGTCTGGCACTCGGAAAGTCTGCGGCAAACCCTTGCCGCCCAGAACCAGGCGGGGCTGGACATCAAGGTGGAGAACCTGTTCAAGCTGAGCGAACAGGCCACACTCAACAGCCTCTACAACCAGCAGTTCGCCTTTACCCGTGATGAACGGGAACTGAAGCCCGCGCTGGCTGCGGGGAATGCCGGAAAGGTCGGCAAGGCGGTCTCCCATACCTTCAAACGCCTCAAGGCTTCAGAGATCATTGCCGACCTGCAGGTGTTTGATCGTGCAGCCCGGCCGCTGGTAGAAAAAGGCCCCGAAGGTGACCATGTGGCCGTGACCGACGTAGCCCGAAAGGCGCTGACGGAGCAGAAGATCATCACCGACCTGACCCGGGACAATCGTGGCATGATCTATTACGCGCTGGCTTTTCCCGTCTATGTGCGCCAGATGCCGGGCAAGCCGGCCGGTGTCATCGTGCTCAGCCAGTCGCTTGCCTACATGATCAACAAGCTGGCCCATTCCGAGCACAATGGCTATCTGCTGCGTGACGCCACAGGACGCATCGTGTTCGCCACCGGAAAAGGCTTCGATCCGCAGGCACTGGCCGGTATCGATCTGCAGCAGCCGCAGCAGGTCAGCCTGAACGGGCGCACCTTCCAGCTGACACCGGTGGTGCTGCGCAACAGCGCCGGCAAGGTGCTGGGCAGCTTCGTGGCGGTGGATGATGTCAGCGACAATGTGCGTGCCATTCAGCAGAGCTGGCTGTGGAGCGTGATCGAACTGCTGGTGCTGATCGGTCTGATCGTGCTGGTGACGGTGATCTCCGTCAATGTCATCATGCGCCCGATCCATGCGGCGGAAGGTGCGCTGCGCCGCATTGCCGAAGGGGACCTCAGCCAGCCGTTCCATGTGGGAGGCACCGTCTCCGAAGTGGCGGTGCTCATGGCGCTGATCGAACAGCTGCGCCGCAAGGTCCATGACAGCATGGTGGCGGTCATCGAAACCAGTGATCGGGTCTCGGAGGCCTCCCGCACCAGCCTGGAAGCCTCCCACCGCATCAATGAGGAGCTGTCCCAGGAGAACGAACTGGTGGCGCAGCTGGATGAGATGGCCAAGAACATGGCCCAGTTTGCCGACAATGTGGCACGTCAGGTGCAGGATGCGGTTGAGGCGGCCAACAATGCCAACGCCAAGGGGCTGGAAGGCGCCGAAGTGCTCAAGGGCGCCGTGCGAGCCATCGACGCGCTGGCCGAGGAGGTGGGCCATGCCGCCGAGGTGATCGGCAAACTGCAGACGGAAAGCGAGGCGATCACCAACATTCTCAGCGTCATTCAGGATATTGCCGAGCAGACCAACCTGCTGGCGCTCAATGCCGCTATCGAAGCTGCCCGGGCCGGTGAATATGGCCGTGGCTTTGCCGTGGTGGCGGATGAGGTGCGCTCGCTGGCCAGCCGCACGCAGAACTCGGTGCAGGACATCGAGACCATCATTCAGCGTCTGCAGGCGGGTACCGACCGGGCCGTCGAGGTGATGGAGCGGGCACGGGAACGGGCTGCCGAAGGCGTTCAGCGCTCCGATGAGGTCAACCGGCGCCTGAGTGAGATCGTAGAGCTGATCAGCGTCATCGTGAAGGAGAACGACGAGGTGGCCAGCAGTGCGGCGCAGCAGACCGACGAGGTCAAACGCGTCAAGGCGCAGGCCCAGAAACTCTACGACATCGCTCAGCAGGCCATGAAGCTGTCCGACAGCAGTGCCGAGAAGGCGGCGCTGGTGGAGCAGCTGGCCGACGAGATGCGCAAACTGGTGCATCAGTTCAAGATCTGAAACCGGACTTTCCGCAGTCAGGAGGCCGCCGTGTGCGGCCTTTTTCGTATGGGCGTCCGCCGGGGCACGGGCGGCGGTATAATTGTCGCCATTCACGCGAGGCTGGAACCGGCCTGAATCCCGCAGTGCGGTGCGCCGTGCTGCGGGATTCAGGTTTTCGCCTCGCGGTCCTTTCAATCCCAGTCACAATCAGAACAGGAAACATCCATGGACAATTACGCAAGACCTGAAGCGAAAACCCTCACTTTCCAATACGGCGACCTGCCCGTCACGCTGGAGACCGGTCGTCTGGCCCGGCAGGCCGATGGTGCCGTGCTGGTGAAGATGGGCGACACCACCGTGCTGGCCACGGTGGTGGCGGCCAAGGAGGTCAAGGAAGGGCAGGACTTCTTCCCCCTGACCGTCAACTATCAGGAGAAGGCCTATGCCGCCGGCAAGATTCCCGGTGGCTTTCTCAAGCGGGAAGGGCGCCCGTCCGAATTCGAGACGCTGACCTCCCGACTGATCGACCGTCCCATCCGCCCGCTGTTCCCGGAAGGGTTCATGAACGAGGTGCAGATCATTGTCACCGTGCTGGCACTGGATCCCGAAGTGGGGACGGAGGTGCCTTCCATGCTGGCGGCATCCGCCGCGCTGGCGGTGTCCGGCATTCCTTTCGAGGGCCCCATTGGCGCGGCCATCGTGGGCTACCGGGATGGCAGGTATCTGCTCAATCCCAGCCCGTTCGATCTGGAAGAGAGCGAGCTGGAACTGGCGGTGGCCGGCACGAAGGATGCCGTGCTGATGGTGGAGTCCGAGGCGGCGGAACTGCCGGAAGAGGTCATGCTGGGCGCAGTGGTCTTCGGACATCAGCAGATGCAGGTGGCCATCAAGGCCATCGAGAAGTTCGCCGAG
>JALVTA010000090.1 GCA_027036095.1 Thiotrichales bacterium
TGGACAATGCCGCATCGCCCCTGCGCAAGGCGCTGGAGGATACGGATCTGGCCGCGGCGCCCTCGCCCCTGTGCGGACTGGAGGATGACACCCGTGAAATGGTGTTTGCCGCCGGGGTGGAAGGCTCAGAGCCGGAGCATGCCGATGCCATCGAAACACTCATTGACGATGTGTTGAAGCAGGTGGTCAGAGAAGGCGTGGATCAGCAGATGGTGGAGGCCATGCTGCACCAGCTGGAGCTGTCCCAGCGGGAGATCATCGGGGACGGCTATCCCTACGGGCTGTCGCTGATGCTGCACGGCATGGCCGCGCCACTGCACGGCGGAGATCTGGTCAGGCTGCTGGATCTGGATCCGCTGCTGGAGAGCCTGCGCGAAAAGGTGCAGGATCCCCGCTTCATTCCCGACTGGATCGAACGCTGGCTGGTCAGCAACCCCCACAAGGTGCGGCTGGTGATGAAGCCCGATCCGCAGCAGCGCCAGCGGGAAGAAGCCGAAGAGAAGGCCGAGCTGGCCGCGCTCAAGGCGAAGATGAGTGATGAGGAAAAGGACGCCATCATCGCTCAGGCCGACGCCCTCAAACTGCGCCAGGCGCAGGAGGATGACCCGGAACTGCTGCCAAAGGTCACCAAGGAAGACATTCCACCGCAGGTGAAGGTGATCGAGGGTGAACGCACGCAGGCCGGTGCCCTGCCGCTGACCCGCTACAGGCGCGGCACCAACGGGCTGGTGTATGAAAGCCTGATCATCGACCTGCCCGATCTCGCACCGGAAGAGCGCCAGGCCATGCCGGTGTTCAACAGCGTGCTGACCGAGATCGGTACCGGCGAGCGGGACTATCTCGCCAATCAGGCCCTGCAGGCGGCGGTAACCGGTGGCATCGGCGCCCGCTCACAGGTGCGGGAAGATCTCACCGACCCGGGGCGCGTTCATGGCCACTTCATCCTTGCCGGCAAGGCGCTCAATCGCAATCAGGACAAACTGGCCGCCCTGATGGAAGAGACGCTGGTGGCGCCCCGTTTCGACGAGCTGCCGCGTATCCGCGATCTGGTCAGCCAGGTGCGCGTGGCACTGGATCACGGCATTACCCGCTCCGGCCACAGCTACGCCATGGGCGCGGCGGTGCAGGATTTCACCCCCGCCAGCCGCTGGGCGTTCGAACGGAGCGGGCTTCAGGGCATTCAGACCTTCCGCCGGCTGGACGACCAGGTCCGGGAAGATGATGACGCGCTGGAAGGGCTGGCGACCAATCTGCAGTCCATCCAGACACAGCTGGTGGAAGCCGGCAAGCAGGCGCTGCTGGTGGCGGATGAGCAGGGCCTTGCGCCCGCCAGCGACACGCTGGCGCAGGCATGGGGCAACCTGAAGGGCCAGACCTCTCAGCCTCTGCAGCTGAGCGCCGATGGCCGGCCCGTGCAGCAGGCATGGGTGACCAGTACCCAGGTTAACTTCTGCGCCGAAGCCTTCCCGGCGGTCATGCCCGGCCATGAGGACGCGCCTCTGCTGCAGCTTCTGGCCCACATGCTGCGCAACGGCTTCCTGCACACCCGCATCCGCGAGCAGGGCGGCGCCTATGGCGGCGGGGCCACCTACAATGCCGCTGCCGGCGCACTGGTGTTCTACTCCTACCGGGACCCGCGCCTGCTGGATACCTTCGCCGACTTTGAGGCCGCCCTGAGCTGGGTGCTGAGCAATGATGCCACCGAACGGCATGTGGAGGAGGCCATTCTCAACGTCATCGCTGGCATGGACAGGCCCGGCTCACCGGCAGGCGAGGCGGAAAAAGCCTTCTATCAGCAGCTCTATGGCTATACGCCGGAAGTGCGCCAGCGCATCCGCGAGACCATTCTTGGCGCCGATCTGGCGCAGATCCGCAATGTGGCGGAGAAGTACCTGCGGCTGGAGCGTGCATCAAAAGCCGTGCTCACCCATACCGATGGCGCCAGAACACTGGCGGAGGCCGGTTTCGAGGTCATCCAGCTGTAAATCGGTGCCAATTCCTGCTACAGCCCGGCAGAATGCCGGGTTTTTTGTGCCCGGCCGGAAAGCCGCCTGCCAGAAATGGGGGAGACCCCGTCTCGCTGGCGTCTTCGGCGTGTTTCCCCTGTTCTCCCATGGAAATTTTGGCAGGTCGGCGGGCGGCCAAGCTGCGGTCCTGCAAAATTGGGGGAGGCCCCGTTTTACAGGAGGTTTTTGCCCGTCCGGCCGGCTCTGCGCCCGGTTTTCCGGCGCGCCGGCCACGCGGCTGGAAGTGCAGCCTGCAAAATCAGGGGAGACCCCGTTCAGAAGGGGTTTCAGGCGCTTTTTCCATACAGGAAACGGTTTTTTGGTAAGCACGCTGGGCGGGCCAGCGGGCGATCCTGCAAAATCGGGGGAGGCCCCGTTCCGCGTCAGTCTTCCAGTGCGGCGTGGGTCAGCCAGCCGTTTTCATCAAAGCTGAGCGTGCAGGTGAGAAACTCCGGGCTGGGCTGCTGCAGGGTGGGGTCGTCGTCACAGGCGCAGCCGGCCATCTGGCTTTCGTACTGGATGGACAGGCGCAGCGTGCGGCTGTCCGGCTGCCAGTTCAGTACCATGGCGCGGGCACTGTTTCGGTCGGCAAAGTAGCCATTGACCATGCCGGCCTGAAGCAAGGGAAACAGCAGGCCGCAGCCGTCCAGTGCCTGAACCAGCGTGTCGCCGTCGGGCGGGCTGTCTGCAAACAGGGCCGGATCAAGCGGTGCAGTCTGTTTAGTCTTCATCAGGCACGATCCATTGGTTGTTGATGGCATGGAGCAGGGCGGCGGCGTCCTGCGGATTGCCGAGCCAGCGTTCGGCGTCCTCATAGAGAATATGATCGGCCAGCCAGCGGCGGAAGTCGAGGCTGGCTTCCGTCTCCCAGCGGTTGCCGTTGACAAACAGCGCGCCGTCTTCGGTGAGGGCCATGCGGGTAACCGAATCCCGCAGCCAGACGGGCGTTTCCTGCAGCAGGGCGGGCAGGTCGTCCAGCATGGCGGGCGGCGCCAGCGGTTCCGGCAGCAGATCCACCGCCGCCTGGTCGGGCAGGGTCATCATCTGCGCCAGCGCATGATCAAGCCCGGGTGTGGTGAGTGCCGGGCGCAGGGTGGCCAGTGCCGCCTGAGCAACCCGTCCATCCATCTCGCCGGGTGGCAGGCCCAGCCAGCTGGGGTCATGGAACAGGCTGTTGCCTGCCGGCTGTTCCGCCAGCCAGTCGGCCAGCGCCTCCATGAGTTCCTTCGCCCGCAGGCTGCGGTAGCCGACGGAGGCGGTCATGCAGGCATCATCCAGCGCCACACCGTGGTGCCCCCACAGAGGGGGAATGTAGAGCACATCGCCCGGCCCCACCTCATATTCCAGCT
Organism: Thiotrichales bacterium; assembly: GCA_027036095.1. Taxonomy (GTDB): domain Bacteria; phylum Pseudomonadota; class Gammaproteobacteria; order Thiomicrospirales; family Thiomicrospiraceae; genus Sulfurivirga. The sequence continues at coordinate 3,356 of JALVTA010000090.1, forward strand.
CCACGGGAAAATCCTTCATCAGCCTCAGCGGCACGCCTTCAAGGTAGTTGTCCTCGGTGCAGTGCTGCGAGGTGAGCGTCCAGCGGCGGTGACCGGCCATCTGGTAGAGAAAGACATGATAGTGGTCGTAATGGGGGCCCACATTGCCGCCGGTGACGGCGTAGCTGATCATCACATCATCCAGACGCCAGTACGGGATGAAATCGAAGGCGGTCAGCAGTTTCTGCACCGCGGGCACGATGCGATCCACCCCCTGCACCAGCAGGGTCCAGTCCTGCTCCGGCAGGGCGGCGTAGTCCGCTTCGGTGAAGGGCCCGCGACGCAGTTCGTAATCCTGAGGCCCGTGCTGGATGACAATGCGGCTTTCTACATTTTCTTCCAGCGACAGCCCGGCCAGCACTTCCGGCGTAATACCGTCAAAGTCCGCCGGCAGGGCGTTTCGGATGACGCACGGCGTGCGTCCCCAGTTCTGGCTGAAAAAGCCGGCCTTCTGAAATCTGGTCCAATTGAAGGTGTAGGCCATCAACGCATCCGCAGCTGCACGATGGCCAGCTTGATGGCTTTGGCCTGCTGGGCGGCGTTGCCGATGTAGCTGGCCGGGGTCATCTCGCGCAGGCGCTGCTTGGCCTCATCCGGCAGTTCCAGGCCATCGACGAAGTTCTGCATGATTTCCCGGTTCACACGGCGGCCGCGGGTCAGCTCCTTCAGCTTTTCATAGGGTTCCGGAATGCCGTAGCGGCGCATGACGGTCTGGATGGGTTCGGCCAGCACCTCCCAGTTTTCGTCCAGATCGGCCAGCAGGCGTTCCTCGTTCACTTCCAGCTTGCCCAGCCCCTTCATGGTGGCTTTGAGCGCGATGACGGTGTGGGCCACGCCCACGCCCAGATTGCGCAGCACGGTGGAATCGGTCAGGTCCCGCTGCCAGCGGCTGATGGGCAGCTTCTGCGCCAGATGGTCGAAAAGCGCGTTGGCCAGCCCCAGGTTGCCTTCGGCGTTCTCGAAGTCGATGGGGTTGACCTTGTGGGGCATGGTGGAGGAGCCGATCTCCCCGGCCACCGTCTTCTGTTTGAAGAAGCCCAGCGAAATGTAGCCCCATACGTCCCGGTCGAAGTCGATCAGCACGGTGTTGTAGCGGATCAGGGTGTGGAAGAACTCCGCAATCCAGTCATGGGGTTCGATCTGGATGGTGTAGGGGTTCCACGCCAGCCCCAGCGAGCGCACGAACTGCTCCGACAGCTCATACCAGTTGATGTCCGGGTAGGCGGCCAGATGGGCGTTGTAGTTGCCGGTGGCCCCATTGATCTTGCCCATGATCTGCACGTCCCGCAGCTGCTTCGCCTGCCGTGCCAGACGGTATGCCACATTGGCGAACTCCTTGCCCACCGTGGTGGGGGAGGCGGGCTGGCCGTGGGTGCGGGAGAGCATGGGAATGTCGGCCATCGCCTCGGCCATGTCTGAGACGGTGTCCACCAGTTCGTCCATTTGCGGCACCAGTACTTTCTCGCGCGCTTCCTTGAGCATCAGGGCGTAGGAGAGGTTGTTGATGTCCTCGCTGGTGCAGGCGAAATGCACGAATTCCTTGATGGCGTCCAGCTCGGCGTTGCGGCTCAGGTGTTCCTTGATGAAGTATTCCACCGCCTTGACGTCATGGTTGGTGGTGCGCTCGATCTCCTTGACCCGCGCGGCCATCTCTTCATTGAAACCGTCCACCAGCAGGTTGAGGTGGTTGATGGCCTCATTGGAGAGCTTGGGCACTTCGGTGATGCCGGGGTGGTTGGCCAGCAGTTTCAGCCAGGCCACTTCCACCTGCACCCGGTATCTGATCAGGCCGTATTCGCTGAAGATTTCGCGCAGCTCCGCCGTCTGGCGTGCGTAGCGTCCGTCAACGGGCGAGATGGCGGTCAGAGAAGACAGTTCAAGGCTCATGGGGCTCCCCTCGGGTCGAATTATTTTGATCCGTGGTATTATAACCAGCTTAGGTTTCAACTACGGGGAGTCCAAAGTCCATGTCATTTCTGCAGCAATATCGTGCCCATGTGGAAGAGCGGGCCAGAGACGGCCTGCCGCCGCTGCCGCTGAACGCAGAGCAGACCGCGGCGCTGATCGAACTGATCAAGAACCCGCCGGCAGGTGAGGAAGACTTTCTGATCGATCTGCTGGAAAACCGCGTGCCGCCGGGCGTGGACGAGGCCTCCTATGTCAAGGCCAGCTTCCTGGCCGACGTGGCCAAGGGCAATGTTAAGGTGGACCTGATCTCACCCGAGCGGGCCACCTTCCTGCTGGGCACTATGCTGGGCGGCTACAACGTGCAGCCGCTGATCGAGCTGCTGGATTCCGACAATGAAAAAGTGGCCGAAGAGGCGGTTAAGGCCCTGTCCAAGACGCTGCTGGTCTATGACGCCTACCATGACGTGAAGGAAAAGGCTGAGGCGGGCAACGCCCGTGCCCGACAGGTGATGGACAGCTGGGCTGACGCCGAGTGGTTCAAGCAGAAGGACCCGCTGCCGGAGAAGATCACCGTCACCGTCTTCAAGGTGGATGGCGAGACCAACACCGACGACCTGTCCCCGGCCACCGCCGCCTGGTCCCGCCCGGACATTCCTCTGCACGCCAAGGAAATGCTCAAGGCCAAGATGCCCGATGTGGAAGAGCGCATCGCCGAGCTGAAGAAGAAAGGCCATCCGCTGGCGTTCGTGGGCGATGTGGTGGGCACCGGTTCCTCGCGCAAGTCCGCCATGAACTCCATCATGTGGCACTTCGGCAAGGACATTCCCTACGTACCCAACAAGCGCCAGGGCGGCGTGGTGCTGGGCGGCAAGATCGCGCCCATCTTCTTCAACACCGCCGAGGACTCAGGCGCGCTGCCTATCGAATGCGATGTCACGCAAATGAACATGGGCGATGTGATCCACATCTACCCCTACGAGGGCAAGATTGAGAATGAGGCCGGCGAGGTCATCAGCACTTTTGAATTCAAGCCGGTCACCATGCCGGACGAAGTGCGCGCCGGCGGGCGCATTCCGCTGATCATCGGTCGCGGTCTGACCGACAAGGCCCGCCGCGATCTGGGGCTGGATGTGTCTGATGTCTTCATCCGTCCACAGGACACCTCCGGCTCCACCAAGGGCTATACCTTGGCGCAGAAGATCGTCGGCAAGGCGTGCGGTATCGAGGGCGTACGCCCCGGCATGTACTGCGAGCCGCACATGACCACGGTTGGTTCCCAGGACACCACTGGCGCCATGACCCGAGATGAACTGAAGGAGCTGGCCTGTCTGGGCTTCAGCGCAGATTTCGTGCTGCAGTCCTTCTGTCACACCGCCGCCTATCCCAAGCCGGTGGACATTAAGCTGCAGCACGAGCTGCCGGATTTCATCATCAGCCGCGGCGGTGTCTCCCTGCGCCCGGGCGACGGGGTCATTCACTCCTGGCTCAACCGCATGCTGTTGCCTGACACCGTGGGGACCGGCGGCGACTCCCACACCCGATTCCCCATCGGCATTTCCTTCCCCGCTGGCTCCGGGCTGGTGGCCTTCGCCGCCACCCTGGGCGTGATGCCGCTGACCATGCCGGAATCCGTGCTGGTGCGCTTCAAGGGCGAGATGCAGCCGGGCATCACTCTGCGGGATCTGGTCAACGCCATTCCCTATGTAGCTATCCAGAAGGGGCTGCTGACGGTGGAGAAGAAAGGCAAGAAGAATGTCTTCAACGGCCGCGTACTGGAGATCGAAGGGCTGGAGCATCTGACCGTGGAGCAGGCCTTCGAGCTGTCCGACGCGTCCGCCGAGCGATCCGCCAACGGCTGTACCGTCAAGCTGGGCAAGGAGCCGATCATCGAGTTCCTCAAGTCCAACATCGCGCTCATCGATTGGATGATCGAAAACGGCTATCAGGATGCGCGCACGCTGGCACGCCGCCGTGATGCCATGAAGGCGTGGATCGAGAATCCGGAGCTGCTGGAAGCGGACAAGGACGCCGAATACGCCGAGGTGATCGAGATCGACCTGAACGAGATCACCGAGCCGCTGCTGGCATGCCCCAATGATCCGGACGACATCAAGCCCCTGTCCGAGGTGGCCAACACCCATATCGACGAGGTGTTCATCGGCTCGTGCATGACCAACATCGGTCACTATCGTGCTGCCGGCAAAGTGCTGGAGAAGTTCAACGGCCAGCTACCGGTGCGCCTGTGGATTGCGCCACCCACCAAGATGGACGAGCACCAGCTGATCGAGGAGGGCTACTATGCCACCTTCGGCCGTGTGGGCGCGCGCACCGAGATGCCCGGCTGCTCCCTGTGTATGGGCAACCAGGCGCGGGTGGCCGATGGCGCAACCGTCATGTCCACCTCCACCCGAAACTTCCCCAACCGCATGGGCAAGGACGCCAATGTGTTCCTGGGCTCGGCGGAACTCTCTGCCATCACCGCCATTCTGGGCCGCCTGCCCACGGTGGAGGAATACATGGCGCACATGAAGGACATCAACGCCATGGCCGGCGAGATCTACCGCTATCTGCAATTCGATCAGATGCCGGAATACAAGGTGTGCAAGCCCAAGTCCATTGACGAGATTCAGGTGGTCACCTACTCACAGGCACAGGCCTGCTGAGCGCACCTGAACCCGGAGCAAGAAAAAGGCCGCACGACATGTGCGGCCTTTTTTGTTGAGCGGGAATGATGAAAGAGGAAGGGCAGGGCGGGTTCGCCCTGCATGGCTGTGTGGAATCAGGCGTTATGTTCCTCTTCTTCGCGGGCGTTCGCCTGAGCCTGTTCTTCCTGCTCCACCATGCGCTTGGCTTCCATCAGCAGCTGATTGAGCTGTTCGAACAGATTCTGACTGGCCTGCTCAGCCTGACCCATGTGCTCGACTACGGCATCGGCCTTATCGACGCAGGTGTTGTCGTCAATGCAGCGCAGCGCAGCCAGCAC
>JALVTA010000091.1 GCA_027036095.1 Thiotrichales bacterium
GTGCTGGAGGGGATCAACAACAAGATCAAGGTGATCAAGCGCATGGCTTATGGCTTCCGGGATATGGAGTACTTCTTCCTGAAGATTCGGGCTGCTTTCCCCGGAAATCTACGATGAACCCATTTTTACAGGATGCCGCTCTGGCGCGGCGGCCCGCGCCGCAGGAAATGCCCGGTTCGGGGCGGGGTTGGGGTATAATCGCCGCTTTTCGGGCAGGTCCCCGCAGATTTTCCTTTCAGAAATAAGAAGTTGGATGGTTATGCAAGTCAATGTCACAAAACCCGAGTCCGGTCTGGAGCATCAGATCGAAGTGGTCATGCCTGCCGATGAGGTGAACGCGCAGGTTGACAAGCGTCTGGCGGAGATCCGCCGCAATGCCCGCATGGACGGCTTCCGTCCCGGCAAGGTGCCGCTGTCCATCATCAGGAAGCGTCACGGTGCGGCCGTACGCGCCGATGTGCTCAACGAGGCGGTCTGGCGCGCCTTCAACGAGGCGGTGGAAAAGGAAGGCCTGAAGGTGGCCGGCTATCCCCGTTTCGAGTCCGTGGATGACGAGGGCGAGACCATCAGGTTCACCGCCAGGTTCGACGTCATGCCGGAGGTTGAGCTGCCGGATCTGTCCAAGCTGGACGTGGAGAAGGTCGAGGGTGAGATCACCGATGCCGACGTGGACGCCATGATCGAAAAGCTGCGTGAGCAGAAGAAGGCGTGGCGCGTGGCCAACGGCAACAAGAAGGCCGCCGAAGGCAATCAGGTGATCATCGACTTCGAAGGCTTCATCGACGGCGAGCCCTTTGAGGGTGGCAAGGCGGAGAACGTGCCGCTGATTCTGGGCTCCGGCCGCATGATTCCCGGTTTCGAGGAGGGCATCATCGGCATGAAGAAGGGCGAGGAGAAGGCCATCAAGGTCACCTTCCCCGAGAACTATCACGCCGAGAGCCTGGCCGGCAAGGAAGCGGAGTTCAAGATCAAGGTGCACTCCGTACAGGTGGCGGAACTGCCCGAGGTGGATGAGGAGTTCGTCAAGCAGTTCGGCGTGGAAGACGGCGACGTGGAGAAGTTCCGTCAGGAAATCCGCGACAACATGGCGCGCGAGATGAAGCGTCTGATCGAGGCGCAGAACCGCAACGCCGTGCTGGAGGCGCTGGACAAGGCGGTGGAGATCGAGCTGCCCGAGTCGCTGGTTCAGCAGGAGATTCAGACCATGATGCAGAACCAGCTGCGTGAACTGCAGATGCAGGGCGTCGATCCCAGCCAGGTGAAGCTGAACGCCGAGGACTTCCGCGAGCGCGCCGAGCAACGCATCCGTCTGGGACTGATCGTCGGCAAGCTGATCGAGACTCTGGGCGCCAAGGTGACCCCGGAAGAGGTGGAGGCCTATATCCGCGAACAGGCGTCCGCCTACGAGGATCCGGAGGAAGTGGTGCAGTGGTACAAGCAGCATCCGGAGCACCTGCGCGAGATCGAGGCCATTCTGCTGGAGAACAAGGTGGCCGATGCCGTGCTGGAGCAGGCCAACACCAAGGCGGTGAAGAAGACCTTCGAGGAACTGACCGCCAACGGCTGAAAGCCCGCGCAGACGGTGTGACTTCCGCAAAGGCTTGTCGGTTTGACAAGCCTTTTTTTTGCGGTAGGCTATCGGTGAAAAAACATAAAGGACGGACAGACGTGACAGAGATCGAAAACACCCTGGTGCCCATTGTCATCGAGCAGACCAGCCGAGGCGAGCGCTCGTTCGACATCTACTCGCGCCTGCTCAAGGAGCGGGTTATCTTTCTGGTGGGGCCGGTGGAAGATCACATGGCCAACCTCATCGTGGCACAGTTGTTGTTTCTCGAGTCGGAGAACCCGGACAAGGACATTCATCTGTACATCAACTCACCCGGAGGCAGTGTCA
>JALVTA010000092.1 GCA_027036095.1 Thiotrichales bacterium
GTCACATTCCGGTCAGCAGCCTGTATGAGGTGTTCATCCTCTTTTCCGTCATCACCGCACTGGTCTATCTGTATTTCGAGCATAAATACCGCACCCGCGCCCTGGGCGGCTTCGTCATGCTGGTAGTATCGGCCGCAGTAGGCTTTCTGCTGTGGTATACCTTCGACCGTCACGCCTATCAGATCCAGCCGCTGGTGCCGGCGCTGAAAAGCTACTGGATGAAGCTGCATGTGCCGGCCAACTTCCTCGGCTACGGCGCCTTTGCGCTGGCGGCGATGGTGGGACTGGCCTATCTGGTCACCGACACGCTGGCCCGGCGCAACCCGGACAGCGCCTTCGTACACGCCATGCCATCACTGGAGGTGATGGATGATCTGATGTACAAGGCCATCGCCTTCGGTTTTGCTTTTTTCACCATCGCCACCATTCTGGGCGCGGTGTGGGCGGCGGAGGCCTGGGGTGGCTACTGGAGCTGGGATCCGAAGGAGACCTGGGCGCTGATCGTCTGGCTCAACTACGCCGCCTGGCTGCACATCCGCATGAGCAAGGGCTGGCGCGGTCGCCCCATGGCCTGGTGGGCGCTGGTGGGCCTGCTGGTAACCACCTTCGCCTTCCTGGGCGTGAACATGTTCCTGTCCGGACTGCATTCCTACGGACGACTCTGAGGAGAAAAAGACGATGCCCGTCAGTCGACGCCAATTCTTCCTGCTGGGGAGCACACTGGCTCTGAGCCCGGCCATCTGGGCGGCCGATGCCGCCAAAGCTCCCTTCATGCTTGATGTGGAATACAAAAAAGTGCCGGTGCCCCATCCGGAAAAGAAGGTGGTCACGGAATTCTTCTTCTACGGCTGTCCTCACTGCTGGCATCTGGAACCGAGCATCGAAGCATGGCTCAAACGCAAGCCGAAGGATGTCACCTTCCGCCGCATGCCGGCGGTGCTCAACAGTCGGGCGTGGATCTTTTTCGCCCGTGCCTTCTTCACCGCCAAGAACCTGGGCATATTGGAACAGTCCCATCGGGCGCTGTTCGACGCCCTGCACCGGGACCGCCTGAAACTGTTCACCGTGGACAAGCTGGCGGCGTGGTACACACAGTTCGGCATCAAGCCGGAGGACTTCAAAGCCATGTTCAAGTCCTTCAAGGTGGATGCCCAGGTCAAGGAAGCCGCCAGACTGACGAAGGATTTCGGCATCGACGGCGTGCCCTCTATCGTAGTAAACGGCATGTGGATGACCGATGTGGTTATGACCGGCAGCTATGACCGCCTGTGGAAAGTGGTGAACTGGCTGGTAGAACACTGAGGTTTCACCCTTGAAGACCGCCGCCCACCGCCTGGTCGAATGCCTCGTCCACGAGGGGGTGGAGGTCATCTTCGGCATTCCGGGCGAGGAGAACCTGCGCCTGATGGATGCCCTGCTGGACAGTCCCATCCGTTTTGTCACCACCCGTCATGAGCAGGGCGCGGCCTTCATGGCCGATGTCTACGGCCGCCTGACGGGCCGGGCCGGTGTCTGCCTGTCCACGCTGGGGCCGGGCGCGACCAACTTGGTTACCGGCGTGGCCGATGCCAACATGGACCGGGCGCCGGTGGTGGCCATCGCCGGACAGGCGGCCACCACCCGCATGCACAAGGAATCCCATCAGGTGCTGGATCTGGTCAGTCTGTTCAAGCCGATCACCAAATACAGCACCCAGATTCTCGAGCCGGAAACCGTGCCCGAAGTGGTGCGCAAGGCCTTCAAGCAGGCGCAGCAGGAAAAGCCGGGCGCCTGTTTCATCGACTTTCCCGAAAATATCGCCGAGGAGCAGACCGACTGTCCGCCCCTGCCGGTACGCCGGGAACTGCTGCCGGAAGCCCCTGATGCCCACCTGCAGCAGGCGGCCCGACTGATTGCCGCGGCAGAAAAGCCGCTCATTCTGGCCGGTAACGGCGTCATCCGCACCGGCGCCCATCAGGCGCTGCTGGATCTGTCGCGTACCCTCAACATTCCGGTGGTCAACACCTTCATGGCCAAGGGGGTGGTGCCGTTTTTCGGCAATCCGCTGGCGCTGGGCACCGCCGGCCTGCAGGCGGGTGACTACGAGAACTGCGGCTTCAGCCAGGCGGATCTGGTCATCACCGTGGGCTTCGACATGGTGGAATACCACCCCCATCTGTGGAATCCAGACCACCGGCTGAAGCTGATTCACATTGACACCACCGCAGCGGAAGTGGACCAGAGCTACCTGCCGGAGGTGGAACTGACCGGCCACATTGCCCGCAATCTGGTACGACTGGCCCAGCTGGGCATTCCTCCACGGCAGAGCAACCTGCACAGCCATCTGCGCGAGGCGCTGATCGAGGAGGCGCAACGGCTGCGTCACAGCGATGCCTGGCCGCTCAAACCCCAGAAGATCATCTGGGATCTGCGCACGGCGTTGCCCAAGGAGGGCATCACCGTGGTGGACGTGGGTGCCCACAAGATGTGGATGGCGCGCATGTTCCGGGCCGAGCAGCCCAACACCTGCATCATTTCCAACGGCTTTGCCAGCATGGGCATCGCCCTGCCGGGCGCCATCGCCGCAGCGCTGGTGCATCCGGACCGACCGGTGGTGGCCGTCACCGGTGATGCGGGCTTTCTGATGAACGTGCAGGAACTGGAAACGGCGGTGCGCCTGAATCTCAATCTGGTCGTGCTCATCTGGAACGACCGCAGCTACGGGCTGATCGAGTGGAAGCAGCGGCGCCAGTTCGGACGCAGCGCCTATACCGCCTTCGACAATCCGGATTTCGTCAAACTGGCCGAGAGTTTCGGCGCCCGCGGCTGGCGTATTGATACCGCCGGACAGCTGGCGCCTGTCCTTGAGACGGCGCTGGGCACACCGGGCGTGCATGTGATCGACTGTCCGGTGGACTATGGGGAGAATGACCATCTGGTGCGGCTGCTGGGACCGGTGCTGACCGAAGCGGAGGAGTAATCCATGCTGTATGTGAAGCGAAACGAACAGGGCGAGCTTGCGGATTTCTCCTTCTCGCCCACACCCGGCTACGAGATTGCCAGCTTGGAAGATCCGGATATCCGCGCGTGGCTGTCCCGCCCCGAAAACCAGCCTCTGGTGGACGAAGCACTGCAGCGCATGGACCTAGAGATGGCCCGTGCGGTGGAGGATTTGATCGAGATGCTGATCGAAAAAGGGGTGATTCTGTTCACCGACCTGCCCGAGGCGGTGCAGAACAAGATTCTGTTCAAGCGCAGCATCCGCAGCCTGCGCAGCCATGGGGCGGCGGATGCATCGGACGAGGAAGAGCTGCTGCTCTGATCAGTCCAGCCAGCGGGTCTTCTCGCGCCAGTCGGTGCGTCGGCTCCGGCCGATGCAGGCGGGATAGCCGAAGTAGAGCAGCGCCACCAGTTTCTGCTCACTCGGATCGATGCCGAGCAGCTCAAAGGTTTCCGCCGCTCGGATGACCGGGCCGGTGCTCCACTGCACTCCCACTCCCTGCGCCCACATGGCCAGCTGAAAGTTCTGGATGGCGCAGGACACGGCCGCCGCGTCCTCCTCCCGTCGCAGCGGATCCTCGTCAAGCTTCTGGCCCACCAGCACCATGCCCGGCACGGCCAGAAAGCGCTGCAGAGCCTTTTCATGGGCCTGCCGCCAGGCGTCTGTGCCCGGCTCACAGCGCTTGTCCGCCCGCAGGCGGGCGTAGATCTGCGCCAGCGCCGCACGGGTCCTTTCGCCCGGAACATGAAAGCGCCACGGCTCGGTCAGCCCGTGGTTGGGCGCCCACACGGCCGTCTCCAGCGCCCGTTCCAGCACCGGCTTCGGCACCGGATCGGGCTTGAAATCATAAATGGTGCGCCGCTCGATGATCAGCCGCAGAAGCGTTTCCTCACTCATGGACAACCCTGTGTATAAACATGTGTGAATCGGGGACAACCGGCATTGTAGTCAGACGGCGGAAAGTTATGCACATTGATGCACAGTGACTCCACAGGTCTGACACAGAGGTTATCCCATCGGTCACTCACAGCTTAAGCAGTTGAAAAACCGTAAAAAACACAACTTGTCCAGTAAAATAGCCTGCGTAAATCAAAACCAAAACAAGAAATCTATAAAGAAAAGCTATTCAACCATGACTCTGAACGAACTGCGCTACATCGTAGCCGTGGCGGATCACCGGCACTTTCGACGGGCAGCCCAGCACTGCAACATCAGCCAGCCTACCCTGAGTGTGGCCATCAAGAAGCTGGAAGATGAGCTGGGTGTGACTCTGTTCGAACGGCGCAAGAACGAGATCATCATCACGCCGACGGGAGAACGGATCATCGAAGTGGCACGGGAGATTCTCAGCCGCATCGAACAGATCCGCCAGATCGCCAAATCGGATCAGGACAGCCTGCATTCGGAACTGCGCGTGGGCGCCATCTACACCATCGGTCCCTATCTGCTGCCCGACTTTATCAGCCGGCTGCACGAGGCTCATCCCTACCTGCCGTTGCTGGTGGAAGAAGACTACACTGCCAATCTGGCCCAGAAGCTGAACACAGGCCAGCTGGACATGGCCATCCTTGCGCTGCCCTTTTCAGAGCAGGGCATCCGCACGCTGCCGCTTTATGAGGAACCCTTCGTCGCCGCGCTGGCCAAGGATCATCCGCTGGCCGGTTCGGAACGCATCACCAAGGAGGATCTGGCCCGGGAGACGGTGCTGATCCTCGGCAGCGGGCACTGTTTCCGCGATCAGGTGCTGGAGGCCTATCCCTTTCTGGCGGAGTCGGGCCGTCACAGCATGCAGCGCACGCTGGAAGGCAGTTCGCTGGAGACGCTGATGTATATGGTGGCCGCCGGTGTCGGCATCACCATTCTGCCCTGCACGGCGGCGGCCAAGGCGATGGAAGGCATTGTGGTCAGGCCACTGGAAGGTCCGGTGCCGAAACGCACCGTAGCGCTGGCCTGGCGTCAGAGCTACCCGCGTATGAAGGCGCTGGAGGTGGTGCAGGCCTGTCTGAAGGAGATCGAGCTGCCATGCACGCAACCCTGCGACTGATCGCTCTGCTGCTGAGTCTGTGGCTGCCGCTACAGCCTGCATCGGCGGAGGATGACTTCGGCTTGCCGATGGCGCAGCAGCAGGCGGTGGAACCGTTCGACCCGAGCGATCCCTATGAAGATTTTAACCGGCGCATGTTCCGGTTCAATCTTGAGCTGCACAATACCATCGGCCAGCCACTGGTGGATGCCTGGCATGCCCTGCCTTCGCCGCTGCGCACCGGCCTGCACAATGTGGTCACCAATCTGACGGTACCCTGGACAGTGATCAACGATCTGCTGCAGGGCAATGTTGGGAAATTCACCACCGACACCATGCGCTTCGGTCTCAACACGGTGCTGGGGCTGGGCGGTCTGCTGGACATTGCCAGCGAGGCGGGCATGGACTATCAGCAGGAGGATATGGGGCAGACGTTTTTCGTCTGGGGCGTGTGGAGACAGTCCGCCTATCTGGTACTGCCGGTGCTGGGTCCCTACACCACCCGTGAGCTAGTTGGCCGCAGCGCGGGGCTGGTCTACGACCCGGTGTATGACACGCTGCTCAATGCCGATGCCTATGGACGTCTTGGCACCCGGGCGGTAGAGATTTTCATCGACTACACCGATATCGCGCCGCTGCTGGTGGAGGTGCAGCAGCAGCCGGATCCCTACATCTTCGCCCGGGAAGCCTATCTGCAGAGCCGTCTGAGCGCCCTCTACGATGGCCATCCTCCCCAGCCGGATATCGATGACATCGATCTGGACTAGATGGATTCTGGCACTGCTACTGGTGTCTGCGAGCGCCGAGGCTCGGGCGCATCAGGCATGGCTCTATCTGGAAAACGACATTGTCAGTGGTTCCGACGGCCACTATACCGGCGGCATGGAGCTGGGGATTGCAGGCAGTGAAACCTCCTGTTCCGGGCCGCTGGCGGGAAAAGGTCGCTGCCTCCTTGCCGGTCAGCTGCGGCTGCTGGCCTTCACCCCCCGTAACACCCATGTAGAGCGGCCGGTCAATGACCTGCCCTATGCGGGCGTGGCGCTGTGGGACATCACGCTTTTCCATCAACCCGAAGGTGCCCGTCATGTGTGGCAGGGACGCCTGCGGCTGGGGTGGCTGGGGCCGTCCACTCACATCGGTGAGGTGCAGCAGCAGATCCATCGTCTGCTGGGGAACCACGTGCCCACCGGATGGCGCCATCAGCTCGGAGATCAGCCCGTCTGGGGCGTGGGGCTCGGCGTGGCGGCACCGTTGATGGGGGGAGATCGGAATGGCTGGATACTCAACGGCCATGTTGGTGCGGAGCTGGGCACCCTGTCTCATTATGTGAATGCCTCGCTGTTGCTGCGGTGGGGCGGGACGGATCTGTGCACCTTTGATCAGGTGCTGGGCGGCAGCGCCAGCCGGGCGCTTGCGCATGACCGGGGCTGGCATGTGGATCTGGGGCTGCAGCTGGCATGGATGCCGCACAATCTTCTGGTGGAGGCAGCGCCCGGACTGCGGCAGGTAGACTGGCTGCCACGGGCAATGGTCAACGTGGGCTATGACAGCGGCCGCTGGGCGCTGGCCTGGCGGCTGCATGCGGCGCGTTATCCGTCGTTGGAGCGGGAGGAGATCGACAGCTGGGGCGGGTTGGCTCTTTCGGTGCGATTGTGAACCGTGACCTTGAGAGGGCGTCCCTCGGCTAAAATGTCCCAACTTTGCAACGGAATCATCTGAAACGCCATGCTGCTCAAACACAAACCCGTCTCGCTGTTCGCCCTGCTGCTGGTGCTGGGCATGCCCTTCGCTGCCATTGCCGCTGAAATGAGCGGCCATCACATCGACCTGACCCACCACTGGGTCGGCTATGCCTCGCTGGGGATCTTCGTCCTCGCCTACGTGGTGGTGATGCTGGAGGAAGTGCTGCATCTGCGCAAGTCTAAGCCGGTGATTCTCGCCGCGGGTCTGATCTGGGCGCTGATTGCCTGGGTCTATACGCAGCATGGACTGAGTCAGGTGGCCGAGCAGGCGTTGCGGCACAACATTCTGGAGTATGCCGAGCTGTTTCTGTTCCTGCTGGCGGCGATGGCCTACATCAACGCCATGGACGAACGCAATGTGTTCAATGCCCTGCGCGGCTGGCTGGTACAGAAGGGATTCACCTACCGGCAGCTGTTCTGGATCACCGGTTTTCTGGCCTTCTTCATCTCTCCGGTTGCGGACAACCTGACCACGGCGCTGCTGATGGGTGCGGTCATTCTGGCGGTGGGCAAGGATTCGGCGCACTTTGTGGTTCTGTCGTTCATCAATCTGGTGGTGGCGGCCAACGCCGGCGGTGCCTTCAGTCCCTTTGGGGACATCACCACCCTGATGGTGTGGCAGAAGGGGGTGGTGCAGTTTGACGAGTTCTTCGACCTGTTCGTGCCCGCGCTGGTCAATTTCGTGGTGCCGGCGGCCATCATGCACTGGGCCATTCCTCGCTCCAATCCGAAGAAACTGGAGGAGAAGATCGAGCTCAAGCGCGGGGCGCTCACCGTGGTGGCACTGTTCTTCGTCACCATCGCCATGGCGGTCTCCTTCCACAACTACCTGACTTTGCCGCCGGTGCTGGGAATGATGACCGGCCTGTCTTTTCTGATGTTCTTCGGCTACTACCTGAAGAAGACCGGTGAGCAGGAGATCATCGAATGTGTGCGCACCGACGGTTCCAGCACGGAGGTGGTGCATCCGGTCACCTTCGACATCTTCAACAAGATCGCCCGGGCGGAGTGGGACACGCTGCTGTTCTTCTTCGGTGTGATCGTGGCCGTGGGCGGTCTGGGCTTCATCGGCTATCTGGACAGTGTCTCCCACCTGCTCTACGAGCAGTGGGGGGCCACTTGGGCCAATGTGAGCATCGGTGTGCTCTCCTCCATCGTGGACAACATTCCGGTGATGTTTGCGGTGCTGACCATGATGCCCGACATGAGCCACGGTCAGTGGCTGCTAGTAACACTTACCGCCGGTGTGGGCGGCTCGCTGCTGTCCATCGGCTCGGCTGCGGGTGTGGCGCTGATGGGGCAGTCCCGCGGCATGTACACCTTCGTGTCCC
>JALVTA010000093.1 GCA_027036095.1 Thiotrichales bacterium
CCGCGCGCGCCGGGGTTCATGTTCTCCTCGGTGAAGGTTTCATCGTCGGGATAGACGAACGCAACGCCGTCGTTGATCTCCTTGCCGAGAATCCTGCCCGAGAACGCGACCAGCGAGCGGATGCCGCGATACCCCTGCCGCTCCACATAGCGGTCGAAGGCCAGCTTGTATTTCACGGCCGCCGCGCGGGAGTTCGTCACCACCATGGCCTTGGCCTGACCGCCCAGAAGCGGCGCCACGTTGGCGCGGAAGTGTTCAATGATAAGCTCCACCTTCTGCGCCACATTGGTCGGATGCAGCGTCAACCACCGGGCCAGCGCGCGTTTGGCATATTTCGCGTCCACCCGTTTGTCGGACGTGAACACCTCTCCCAGCCGGAAGGCCGTCTGGTAGCTGGTGTAGTTCTGGAGCACATCGAGAATGAATCCTTCCTCGATGGCCTGCTGCATCGTGTAGGCATGAAACGGAACCGGCGGATTGTCCTTCGATGCGGGCCGGCTCGGGTCTTGCGGCCGGCCAAAGAGCATCAGCGTGGCATGCTTGGGCGTGGCCGTGAACGCGAAGTGGCTGACGTTGTTCGGCAGGCCGCGCACGCTTTGCAGCTTTTCCAGAATCTCGTCCGGCGTCATCTCCGCCAGGTCTTCCGACGAATCCAGCGCCAGCACCTGCCGCAGCTTGCTCGCCGTGCTGCCGGTCTGCGAGTTGTGCGCCTCGTCCATGATGACGGCAAAACGGCGGTCGCGCAGGCTTCGCTCGGTCAGAATCGCTTCCATCGCATAAGGGAAGGTCTGCAAGGTCACCACGATGATCGGCGTGCCGGAAAGCAGCGCCTCGGCCAACTGCCGGCTCTTGGGCAGACTGGAGATTTCCCGATCCACGGCCTTGACCACGCCGCGCTGATGCTCGATCTGGGCCACGGCCTCCTGCAATTGGGCATCCAGCACGGTTCTGTCCGTCACCACGATCACCGAGTTGAAGAACGGCGCGCCGTCGTCATGGCGCAGGCGTATCAGCTCGTGCGCCGTCCAGGCGATGGTCTTCGTCTTGCCGGAGCCCGCGCTGTGCTGGCAGAGATACTGACGCCCCACGCCTTCCTGCTTCACCGCGTTGATCATCTTCGTAACCGCTTCCCACTGGTGATAGCGCGGAAACACCTGCGTTTCCTTGATGACCAGGCCGCCTTGGGCGGTTTCCACCTCCACCTTCTCGATGAACACGAAGCGATGGAAGATGCGCAGCCAGTTATCCGGCCGCATCACCTCCTCCCACATGTATTTCACCGGGTAAGGCGCATCGGGCGGGTTGCCGGCGGCGCCGTTGTTCCCCTTGTTGAAGGGCAGAAAGCGCGTGGACTCTCCGGCCAGCTTCGTCGTCATCCACACCTCGGAATCGGACATCGCGAAATGCACCACCGCTCCGCGTTTGAAGGCAAGCAGCGGCTCGATGCGCCCCGTCCTCGCGGACTTCGGCTTGCGATCCGTGCGGTATTGATGCCTGGCCGCCTCGACCGACTGGGTGAAATCGGTCTTGAGCTCGAATGTCGCCACCGGAATGCCGTTGATGAAGGCCACCAGGTCAATCGCGTTCTCGTTGTCCAGCGAGTAGCGCACCTGGCGCACGATGCGCAGCCGGTTGGCCCGGTAGCGCCGCATCGCCTCCTCGTTGCGCGTATCCTCCGGCATCGGCTGGCTCATCTGGACAGTGCCGCCGCCGGCCACGCCGAAGCCGCGCCGCAGCGCCTTCACCGTGCCGCCGGATTTCGACGCCTGGAACGCGGCCAGCCGGTCCAGCACCACGCGCTCGGCGTCCGCGCCGTGGACGCGGGCGAGCTTTTCCCATTTCTCCGGCTGGCTGTCCTGAAT
>JALVTA010000094.1 GCA_027036095.1 Thiotrichales bacterium
CAGGCGATGCAGTCAGCCAGCGTGGAGAAGGCACAGGCGGCCCGCCAGCTGGACCGGCTGATCAACGAGGTGGAGCAGAACACGGATCAGGCGGCCATCCGCATTCTGGCCCGTCACCAGCCCGCCGCTTCCGATCTGCGCCTGATCGTCAGCTCGCTGCGCATCGGCATCGACCTGGAGCGCATCGGCGACGAGGTGGTCAAGCTGGCGCGCATGGTGGAGCGTTTCGATCGCTACGGCGAAGTGTGCGTACAGCTGAAGGCCTATCCCAAGTTCTACGAGCTGGTGGAGATGGCGCGCGCCATGCTCAAGAAGGCGCTGGACGCCTACGCGCGGCTGGACATGCAGACAGCGGTGGAGCTGCTGGAGGATGAGGAGAAGGCCGACGCCATCTATGACGAGGTGATGAACATCGTCATCGAGGACTTCAACGGCCAGGCGCAGAAGGATGTGCGCTGCTTTCTGGAATTCGTCAGCGCCATCAAGGCGGTGGAGCGGGCCACGGACCATCTGGCCAATGTGGGTGAGAGCGTGATCTATGTGATCAATGGTCGTGAAGTGCGCTCCGCCGACCATGACACGATCGCAAGCCTGCGCGCCCAGCTGGAGCGGGACGAGGGCTGAGCCATGACGCGGCATGTGCTGATGGTGGAGGATGAGGCGGCCATTCGCGACATGCTCGCCTTCACCCTGCAGGCAGCCGGCTTCCGCGTCAGCCAGGCGGCAGACGGGGAACAGGCGTGGCAGTGGCTGCAGGAGAACCGCCCCGATCTGGTGCTCATTGACTGGATGCTGCCCGGCCTCAGCGGTGTGGAGCTGATCGAGCGCATCCGCGCTGATGCCGAACTGCGCACGCTGCCGCTGGTGATGCTGACCGCCAGAGGTGCCGAATCCGATCAGGTGCAGGGCTTCGAGGCCGGGGCCGATGACTATGTGGTCAAGCCCTTTTCACCCCGGGCGCTGGTGGCGCGGCTGCAGGCGCTGCTGCGCCGCCAGCCGGCGGATGGGGCGCAGCCTGATGCTGCGGAGCACCTGCGGGTGGGGCCGCTGGACATGGATCTGGCCGCACACCGGCTCACCTGTGAGGGGCGCGAGGTCCGCCTCGGGCCGACGGAATTCCGTCTGATGCGTTTCTTCATGCAGCATCCGGAGCGGGTGTTCAGCCGCGCCCAGCTGCTTGATCATGTGTGGGGTGAGCAGGTGGTGGTGGAGGAACGCACCGTGGATGTGCACATCCGTCGTCTGCGCCGGGCACTGGAGGATGTGGCCTGTCCGGACTGCATCGAAACCGTCCGCGGGGTGGGGTACCGCCTTGCACGTCTCGATTAGCACGCTGCTGCGCCACGAGCGCCTGCTGCTGCTGTCGGTCGGCCTGCTGACCGCTCTGCTGGCTGTAACCGCGGGCGCAGAAGTGGCCCTGCTGATTCTGGTCATCTATCTCGTTTTTCATCTGATCCAGCTGGCCCGGTTTCTCGCCGGCAGGCCCGTTCTGCCTGCAGGATTCTGGCCCTGGCTGCAACGGGGCTGGAAACAGACGCAGTGGCGGCGTGAGCGGCGCATGCGGCGGCTTGCCCGGCAGCTGGAACGGGATGAGGCGGTGCTGGACGCCCTGCCGGTCGGGCTGGTGCAGCTGGACGGGGAGGGGGAGATTCAGCGCTTCAACCGGGCGGCCGGGGAAATTCTCGGTCTGCGGCGGCAGGATTGCGGCACGCCCATCCGCCATCTGCTGCGTCTGCCGGAGTTCGTGCGCTGGCTGACCGGTGGGGACGGTACCCTGAGGCTGGTGATGCCGGAGGCGCGCCTGCGGGTACTGGCGCTGGAGAAACGCCCTCTGGATCCCGGCACGCTGCTGCTGGTGCGGGATATTACCAACGAGGCGGATGTGGCCCGTCTGCGGCGGGACTTCGTGGCCAACGCCTCCCACGAACTGCGCACGCCGGTCACCGTCTTTCGCGGCTATCTGGAAGTGTTGCTGGCCCAGTGGGATCCGGCCCTGCAACCGGTGCGTCCGGCCCTTGAGCAGATGGCGCAGCAGGCCGAGCGCATGCATGCCATTATCGAAGATCTGCTCACCCTCTCCTCGCTGGAGCAGGGCATGGGGCGCGATCAGCGCGAGCGGGTGGACATGGCGGCCCTGATGGACATGCTGCATCAGGAGGCGGCACAGCTGAGCGGCAAGCGGCATGCGCTTGTCTTTGAGTGCGCGACGGAGCACGATCTGCGTGGCAACCGTTCGGTGCTGCATTCGATCTTTTCCAATCTCATCAGCAATGCGGTGCGCTACACGCCGGAAGGCGGGCGCATCGAGGTGCGCTGGCACCTCAATGAGGCCGGAGAGGGGGTTTTTGAAGTTTCGGATACGGGCATCGGCATTCCGCGTGAGCACATTCCCCGGCTGACGGAGCGTTTCTACCGGGTGGATACGGCCCGTTCACGGGAGAGCGGCGGCACCGGGCTGGGGCTGGCCATCGTGCGGCACGGGCTGGAAATGCACCGGGGACGGCTGGAGGTGGACAGCACCCCGCAGGTGGGATCCACTTTCCGCGCCGTTTTTCCGGCCGAGGCTGTCACATAAGTTTCATATTTGTGTCATGGAGGTGTTAAACCGCCGCGGCACAATTTTGACCGTCTCGTTGAGACAGGCAGCTTATTCCAAAGGGAGGACCCAAGCATGCTGAAAAAGATCGTTCTGGCTTCGGCCATGGCCATGACTGCCGTTTCCGTCCGGGCCGGTACCACCATCGAAGGCACCGGTTCCAGCTTCGCTTATCCCATCTACAAGTCCTGGGCGACCGAATACTACAACGCCACCGGCAACAAGGTGAACTACACACCCACCGGTTCCGGCGCCGGCATCAAGGCCATCTCCGCCCGTGAGGTGGACTTCGGCGGCTCCGACAAGCCGCTGAAGCCCTCCACGCTGAAGAAGAAGGGGCTCTACCAGTTCCCGACCGTGGTGGGTGCCATCGCTCTGGCCTACAACATTCCCGGTGTGGACAGGCTGCGCCTGAGCGAGAATGCACTCTCCGGCATCGTGCTGGGCACCATTCAGTACTGGGACAATCCGGTCATCAGGAAGGACAACCCGGGCGTGAAGCTGCCCCACAAGAAGGTGCTGTTCGTACATCGTTCCGACAAGTCCGGCACCACCTTCGCCTTCACCTACTATCTGTCCAAGATGAACAGCGTATGGCGTTCCCACTTCGGCGCCAAGAAGGCGGTCAACTGGCCGATGGAAAATCACATCGGCGGCAAGGGCAACTTCGGTGTCTCCACCGCCATTAAGACCAACAAGTACTCCATCGGTTATGTGGACTATGCCGATGCGGTCAAGAACGGCCTGAAGATGGTCGAGGTGGAAGGGCGCAACGGCCGCTTCATCAAGCCTGAGCTGAAGGCCTTCCAGGAGGCGGCCAGGTTCGCGGTGCTGGATCCGAAGAAGGACTTCTACGCCAATATCGCTTACCCCAGGAAGGGCTATCCGATCGTGTCTGTCACCTTCGCGCTGATCGCCAAGGAGAAGAAGGACAAGAACCGCGAAGTGGTCAAGTTCGTCGACTTCGGTTTCAAGAACGGTGACGACAACGCCACCAAGCTGGGCTATGTGCCACTGCCGGCAGCCGTCAAGGAGAAGGTGCGCGCCTACTGGAAGGAAAAAGGCCTGTACTGATCGCCCGATGGCTCTGTGAATTGTTTAAAATTCCTTCATTGACCGGCGCCCCCGCAAGGGGGCGTTTCGTACGCACCCGGTCGGGTGCCATGACCCATGTCGCGACCCGCGCCATGGGTGATGTGACCGAGGCCTGATTCATGGAAAAGATCTTTGCCCGTCTGAGCTGGTTGAGTGCCACGACGCTGCTTCTGGTGCTGCTGGCCACCCTGTATGTGCTCTACATTCAGGCGAAGCCGGCCATGGATGAGTTCGGCTGGCAGTTCGTGCTGGATCCGCGCTGGGGCGTGGACGTGGTTGTGGATGAAGCCGGCAATGCGGTGGATGGCGGTCATGAAGAGGCCTCGGGTGCGGACAGCGGGGGGGTGGTGCGCCTTGACATGGGGGATGACGAGGACGCCATTCCCATGGAGGACGAGACGGCCACCGGCCAGCCGGAGCTGGCAGAGGGCGATCTGGACGGTGAGGCGATCGACGAAGAGATCCCCATGGAAGACGAGACGGCCACCGGGCAGGATGAGCTGGCAGGTGAGGCGCAGACCTCCAGCATCAAGGTGGTCTATGGCGGGCTGGTGCCGATCGTGGGCACGGTGCTGTCCACGCTGATCGCCATGGCCTTTGCCGTGCCGTTGGCCATGGGCATCGCAGTGTTCCTGTCGGAAATTTCCGTTGACTGGCTCAAGACGCCGGTGGGCGTGGCCATCGAACTGCTGGCGGCCATTCCTTCCATCATCTACGGCATGTGGGGGCTGTTCTTCTTCGGGCCGATGGTGGCGCACATCTTCGGTGGCAGCAGTGTGTCCCTGCTGGTGGCCGGGCTGGTGCTCGGGGTGATGGTCATCCCCTTCATGGCGGCGCTGAGCCGGGATGCCATCAATACCACGCCCAATGTGCTCAAGGAGTCCGCCTATGCAGTGGGCGCGACCCGTTTCGAGGTGGTCAAGGACATCATCTTTCCCTATGCGCGCACCGGCATTCTTGGGTCCATCATCATCTCGCTGGGCCGGGCGCTGGGTGAGACCATGGCGGTGGCCTTCGTCATCGGCGGTGTCTACAAACTGGCCGAGCACATCACCGACCCGACCATCTCCATTCCGGTGGCGCTGGCCAACAACTTTGCCGAATCCAGCGGTCTGAGTCTGGCTTCGCTCTACTATCTGGCCTTCATCCTGTTCGTGGTGAGTTTCGTGATCATCTTCACCGCCAAGGAGTTCCTGCTGCGGAGGAGCAAGTACTGATGAACCTGTCTCAGCGCCGTCTGCTGATCAACCAGCTCTTTTCCATCGTGTCGGCGGGCACGGCCATCATCGGCCTGCTCTTTCTCGGCTGGATCATCGTCACGCTGGTGATGAAGGGCACCGAATCCCTGTCGTTCAAGGTGTTTACCACCGATCTGGTCAATGGCGGGCTGCGCAATCTGATCTGGGGGCAGTTCGTGCTCTCCATGATCGCCACGGCCATCGCCGTACCGCTGGGCATGCTGGCGGGCATCTGGCTGCAGGAGTATGGCAACCATACCCGCTACGCCCATTTCATCCGCGATCTGTCTGATGTGATGATGTCGGCGCCCTCCATCGTCATCGGCACCTTCGTCTATGCCATTCTGGTGGTGCCGGTGGAGCACACCAACGGTTGGGCGGGCATCGTGTCGCTGGCCATTCTGATGCTGCCGATCGTGGTGCGCACCACCGACGACATGCTGGGACTGATTCCGCGCGAGCTGCGTGAGGCGGGCGTAGCACTGGGCATTCCCAAATACCGCATCATTCTGGACATCATCATCCGTGCCGCCAAGGTGGGGGTCATGACCGGTCTGCTGCTGGCCTTTGCCCGCATCGTGGGCGAGACGGCGCCACTGCTCTATACCAGCGGTACCAGTGAGTTCTGGCCGGAGGGCCTGACGCAGACCTATCCGTCCCTGACGGTGTCCATCTACAATCTGGCCACCATGCCGGATGCGGAGATGGTCAAGCTGGCGTGGACCGGTGCGCTGCTGCTGGCCGTCTTCGTGCTGACGCTCAATATCGTCGGCCGCTACGTGGTTCGTGACAGAAGGAAGAAATGATGCAAGAGGCCCAAGCCAATCTGCGCCCGATGATGGAAGCGGTGGACTTTTCGTTCACCTACCCGGGTGCCAGCAAGCCCTCCCTCAAGAGGATCAATCTGCCGGTGCTGGAAAACCGCATCACCGCGCTGATCGGCCCGTCAGGCTGCGGCAAGTCCACACTGCTGCGCTCCATGAACCGCATTCATGACCTCTATCCGGGCTGCCGCTATGAGGGGGCGATCAATCTGCGCTGTGAAAACGGCGAGGTGAAGAACATCCTCGAATGGAAGAAGGAGAATGATCTGATCCGCCTGCGCCAGAAGGTGGGCATGATCTTCCAGAAGCCTACGCCGTTTCCCATGTCCATCTACGACAACATCGCCTATGGCCTGAAACTGCAGGGGATCCGCAACCGTTCTGAGCTGGATGAAAGGGTGGAGCAGGCGCTCAGGGATGGTGCGCTGTGGAACGAGGTCAAGGATCGGCTCAAAGACGACGCCCGCGGACTTTCCGGTGGGCAGCAGCAGCGTCTGTGCATTGCCCGTTCGGTGGCGCTGCGCCCGGACGTGCTGCTGTTTGACGAGCCCACCTCGGCACTGGACCCCATTTCCACCGTGGCCATCGAGGAGATGATCATGGAACTGCGTGGCCGCTACACCATCTGCATCGTCACCCACAACATGCAGCAGGCGGCGCGGATCTCCGACTATACCGCCTTCATGTACATGGGCGAGCTTGTGGAATACGGCGAGACGGATCAGATCTTCACCAATCCGCGCGAGAAGCAGACGGAAGACTACATTACCGGCCGCTTCGGTTGAGCCGTTTTCATCTTCGTGTCTCCGAACCCTGCCCCGCGCGGGGTTTTTTGCCATCATCGGGCCGCAAGGGGGAGAAGGGAGCCATGAATACGCGCGTGCCACCGGTGGATCCGAATTTTTTCGATCAGCCGCCGCTTCGTCTGGCGGTGGCGCTGCTGGGCAAGCTGGTGTGCCGGCAGGTGGAAGGTATCTGGCTGGCCTGCCGCATCATTGAGACGGAAGCCTACTATATTGATGAGAAGGGGTCCCACTCTTCGCTGGGACGCACCCCCAGCCGCGAGGCCATGTTCATGCCGGCCGGCACCATCTACATGTACTACAGCCGCGGCAAGCCGTCGCTCAATGTGAGCGCCCGGGGCGAGGGCAATGCGGTGCTCATCAAGTCGGGCGTGGCCGAGACGCGCCATCCGGCGGCGCTGGCATTGATGCGCGCCGGGCTGGGGCGGGACAGGCCGGAGGAAAAACTCTGCTCCGGCCAGACGCTGCTGTGCCAGGCGCTGCATCTTGCGGTGGAGGACTGGCGCGGTCATCAGTTCGACCCGGATGTGTTCTACATCGGCGATGACGGCTACCGGCCTGAGCAGGTGGTGCAGACCATGCGGCTGGGTATCGCGCCCCAGCGGGATGCGCACCTGCCCTACCGGTTCGTGGACGCAGCCTTTGCCCGGCAGGCGACGCAGAACCCCATGAAACGCACGGCGGTGGCCGGACGGGACTATCGCATCATGCCGCTGGAGGCGGCGCTGCAACTGAAAGAGGAGCACGGACATGGGCATTGAGCACGGCATCAGCTGGTGGTGGTGGCTCGTTGCATGGATGGGTGTGGCGCTGGTGGTATGGGGCCTGTATCGCCTGCTGACCCGCTGATTCTTATATGTGTAAAAGCAATTTCTATGATTGTGTAAACATAATTTACTTACTTCGGCTGCAGAAATTTCGTACAGTGAGGTAGAGCAAAGGTGCGAATATGGATCACGCAGGGTGAAAACGACGGGACTTCTGGCCATTGCGGGCCTGCTGATGCTGGCGGGCTGCGGAGATCAGCGGCGGGGCGCGCCGGAGCTGGCCTATGCCGACCGGCCGCCTGTGCAGGCAAAGGTCTATGTCTTCGCCATCCATCCCCTCTACAGCCCGGGACGCCTGTTCGAGAAGTTCACCCCCATCATCAACTACCTCAACCAGCAGTTTGACGGCTTCAGCCTGCGGCTGGAAGCCTCTCGCGACTATCCCGCATTTGACGTGAAGATTCGTGCCGAAAGGCCCGATTTTATTGTTCCCAACCCATTTGAAACGCTGATTGGCCTCAAGCATCATTACCACGTGCATGCCAAGGTAGACAATGACGAAGTGTTCCGTGGCATCATTCTGGTGCGTAAGGCTGATTCTGTCCGTCGGGTGACTGATCTCAAGGGTGCTACTATTGCCGCGCCCGGCCCGACGGCGCTGGCGGCGACCATGATGCCCAAGTATTTTCTCCATACGCACGGGCTCGACGTGCGCCGAG
>JALVTA010000095.1 GCA_027036095.1 Thiotrichales bacterium
GTGGCGTCATTCAGCACAGTATCCTCCAGCTCCAGCTGCGATTTGGCGTAGCGGCCGTTTTTGACAAACTGGTCGATGGAGGCCATGGCGTGATTGAGGTTGTGCAGCTTGGTCACCGCCACTGGATTGTCACTGGGACGGTTGACCCGCTTGCCGGAGCTGAGCTGCTCCTGAATCCTGAGCAGCCGCTCGGCGTGTGTTTCCATGGCGTCCAGCCCGGTGTGGTAGAAGAGATTGGTGGAAATGCGTGCAACCATATCTACTCTCCTTAGCGGATCACGCCGATGAGCGTGTCGAACAGTTTGTTTGAGACCTGAATCATCTGGGCCGAAGCCTGATAGGCCTGCTGATAGCGCATCATGTTGGCGGCCTCCTCGTCCAGATTGACGCCGGAGAGGGATTCCACCCGCTTGTTGACTTCGTTGAGCACATTATTCTGCGCTTCGGAGTTGATGCGTGTGCCATAGGTGTACAGGCCCACATTGGAGGCCATGAGGGAGTAACCTTCCAGAATGGTACTGGACGGATTATTATTGGCGCTGCGGTAGAGCAGCTTCTTCAGCGACAGATTGGCCAGGTTGGCGGCGTTGGTGTTGTCGCCCACCGGTGCCGGATTGCCGAGGCTGGTGGGATCCTCACCCCGTGTGGCGATCTTGTCCGGATCGGTGATGATGTGTCTGAAGTTCTCCAGTATGTTCTGGTGGGGCTGCAGAATGAACTCGTCCCCGTTGGCATAGCCACCGGCGGCCACGGAGATCTGCAGGCCGTCCACCGTAGCACTGCTGCCCGGGGCGATGGTAATGGGCGTGTTGCTGCTGTCGGTCACCGGCTGGCCGGTCACCCGGTCATAGACGTGGAAGACGCTGCCGTCATACTCCAGCCGGTAGTCACGTGGCTGATAGTCAGCAATGGCGCTGAAATCCGCAGGGGAACCGGGGGCTGGTGCCACCGGCACATACTGGGCGGTGATGAGTGCACCATTCTGCTCGGCATTGTCATTGCGAGCCACCGCATCCACATTCAGCGGCTGGAAGAAATCCCCCCCCGCATTGCCATTGAGATCCCAGCCCTGATGGTGCTGGATGTTGAAGGCGTTGACCAGACCATTGAGCGCCACGCCCAACTCACGCTGGGCCTGATCCAGCATGTTCCTGCGATAGTCCAGTACGCCGCCCAACTTGCCGCCGCTGATCAGGTCGCTGACCACCCGCTTCTGGCCACCGATTTCCAGATACACCTCCATGCGCCCTTCCTGCGTGTAGGGGCCCAGCTCGGCGGTGAGCGGCACGCGGGTGTTGTCCGACAGCAACGGCAGCTTGCCATTGCCGATATAGACGTCCACCATGCCGTTGGGCTGCTCGAAGGCGCGCACATCGATCAGCTCGCTCAGCTTCATGATGGCCTGATCACGCTTGTCCAGCAGGTCGTTGGGCGGAAAGGTGCCTTCCGTGCGCGCCTTGAAGACAGCCCTGTTGACCTTCTGAATCACGTCAAGCTGCTTGTTGACGCTGTCGACCAGCGAACTGATCTGGGCATTGGCCTGGGTCTGGTGATCGTTGAGAAAGGCGGTGATGTTCTGGATGTGGCTTTCCAGATTGGTGGCCTCGTCCAGCAACATGTTGCGGTTGACGGTGGACAGCGGCTCGTTGGCCAGGTTCTGCAGACTGTCGAAGAAGCGCTGCAGGAAATCCTGCACGCCGCCGTCGTTGGCGGCAATGATGCCCTCCACCGACCTGGCGTTTTCCAGCGCCGCGCCATAGCGCTCGTTGAGACTGGTGGCCTGAAGCTTCTGCCGCCACAGCCAGTCGGCGTAGACACGCTGGATGTCCTCCACCCGGCTGCCGCCTCCATTGAAGGTGGGGCCGACGATCTGCGGGTTGTTGCTGCTGATCTCCACCCGCTGACGGTGGTAGCCTTCGGTGCTCACATTGGCCACGTTGTGGGAGGTCACATCCAGCGCCCGCTGGAAGGTGCGGGCGCCCGAGAGGGCGATGGTCAACAGATCTGCCATGTCTCAATCCTTTCCGGTCGATTTACGGCCGTCTGAGTTTCAATGCGGTGGCCGTATCGGGCAGCTGGCCTGTGCGGCTTTTCTGTTCGTATTCCTCTACCGTCATGGTGGGATGACGGGGAGACAGCTGCTCAACCAGTTGATCGGCCAGACCGATTGAACCTTTAGTTGCAATATCCTGTGCAAGCTGATCGTAATACCACTGCTGGAAAAAACGGGTGCGCTCGGAGGTGACCATGCCTTCGTCGTCATAGTTCACCTTGGCGGCCTGACGCAGCATCATCTGCAGAAACAGCGCCTCGAACTGCTGGGCCGCCGCCTTCAGCGCCGCCTTCTGGTCGGTGCGCGACAGGCTTTTGAGCTTTTCCAGCCCATGCAGATCGGTGTAGATGCTGGCCTGCTCAGGTGTCATGGGCGCGGCATTGATGTCCATGTCAACTCTCCGTCAGATGACCACCAGCTCGGCCTGCAGGGCGCCGGCCTGCTTGAGCGCTTCCAGAATGGCCACCAGGTCGCTGGGGGAAACCCCCACCTTGTTAACCGCCTCGACAATCTCATCCAGTGTCACGCCGGCGTCAAACTTGAACATGCGCTTGCCGCCCTCTTCCACGGAGACGGCGGAATCCGGCTGCACGGCGGTGTTGCCACCGGCCAGCGCATTGGGCTGCACCACCTTGGGCGCCTCCGACACCCGCACCGTCAGGCCGCCGTGGGTGACCGCCGCCGGCATCACGCGCACGCTCTTGCTGATGACCACCGTGCCGGTGCGGGAGTTGACAATCACCTTGGCCGGGCCGTCATCCGGGTCCACCTGAATGTTTTCCAGCACGGACAGAAAGCTGACCCGCTGAGAAGGCATGCGCGGCGCACGCACCTCGACGGAGTCCGCATCCAGCGCACGCGCCGTGCCCTTGCCGAAGGTCTTGTTGATGGCGTTCATCAGCCGCGTGGCGGTGGTGAAATCCGGCTGACGCAGGTTGAGGGTGATCGTCGGCCCGCGATCGAAGCCGGTGGGCACGGCCCGCTCCACGATGGCGCCGTCCGGAATGCGTCCTACGCTGGGCACGTTGATGGTGATCTTGGAGCCGTCATTGCCGGAAGCATCCAGCCCGCTGACCACCAAGTTGCCCTGGGCGACGGCATAGACCTCACCGTTGATGCCTTTCAACGGGGTCATCAAGAGCGTACCACCGCGCAGGCTCTTGGCATTACCCAGTGAGGAGACGGTCACATCGATTTTCTGCCCCGGCTTGGCGAACGGCGGCAGATCGGCATGCACCGCCACGGCGGCGATGTTCTTGCTGTTGGTCTTGATGCCCGGCGGCAGGTGGATGCCGAACTTCTTCAGCATGGACTTGAGGCTCTGCTCGGCCATGGGCGTCTTGTCGCCACTGCCGTTGAGCCCCACCACCAGGCCGTAGCCCACCAGATGGTTGGGGCGCACGCCGGAGACGAAGGCCAGATCCTTGACCCGTTCCGCATGCGCTACGGCACTCAGCAGCACCAATGCAGCAAAGAACACTTTTCTGGTCAGCATGGTCGTTCCCTTGTGTGTTGGCATTTCGTCACCAACAAACATGCATGGAACGTGCCAAAACAGGCTCAAGAGTGTGAGGAAATGGCCGATAAGGCAGTTCAGAGAAGGTGGGCATAAAAAAACCGGCTCGCCAAAAAGGAGATCAGAAAAAAACGAGCCGGTGGGGAAACTATTTTAATTCAGAAACTTACAGCGGCCAATAGCGCGCAAACCATTTCTGCACCGCACCCGGGCGGTTGATGTCGCCGGCATAGCCGGTGTCCTTGTAGATCAGGCGCACGTCGGCCACCTTGGTGGAGTCGATGGTATTGTCTGGGCTGATGTCCTGCGGACGCACGATACCCGCAAAACGCACCACCTCCTCGCCGTCGGAGACGGTAATCCACTTCTCGCCCCGCACCACCAGGTTGCCGTTGGGCAGCACCTCGGTCACCATCACGGCGATCTTGCCGTTGATGCTGGAGTCCTGCTTGATGTCGCTCTTGCCCTGAAAGCTGGTCTTGGAGCCGGTGATCTTGAGCGGGCTGAACAGCCCCGTCGCCGCACTGAGAATCTGCCCGTCGGTGCGACCGAACAGACTCACACCGCCCGGGTCCAGATTATTGGCGCGGTTGTATTTGGTCTCGTCCTTCTTCTTGGCCTTGAACTGCTCCACCAGATTGATGGTGATGATGTCCCCCACCCGGTGGGCACGGGCGTCATCGAACAGACTCAGATTGCCGTTGCCCTGAAACAGGGAGCCGTTCTTCGGCAACGGCTTCTGACCGATGTTGGCCGGATAGGCCGGCTGGTAGTCGAACTTCTGCATGCGCTCCGGCGCGGTGGAGCAGCCGCCCAGTGCCACCAGCCCCGCAAGCATCCATGCCTTAATGCCTTTCATGACTCTGCCTCACACCGTGTTGTTGAGGAACTGCAGCATGCCGCTGGCGGCGGCGATCACCTTGGAGTTCATCTCGTAGGTGCGCTGCGCTTCGATCATCTCGATCAGTTCACCGGCCGTGTTCACGTTGGACGCCTCAAGCGCCCCCTGAATCACCTGCCCGGCATCTTCCGTGCCCGGGTTGTTCACCGTGGGTGCACCGGACGCGGTGGTCTCCCGGTAGAAGTTGTCGCCGATGGACTCCAGCCCGGCCGGATTGATGAAGGTCGCCAGCTGCAGCTGTCCCACTACGTTGGGGTTGGGGTCGCCCGGCAGACGCACGGACACCTGGCCGTCCTTGGAGATCATCACCTCCAGGGCATTGGGCGGAATGTTGATGTTGGGGTCCACCAGATAGCCCGAACTGGTAACCAGATCGCCATTCTGGTTGAGCTGGAAGGAGCCGTCGCGGGTGTACATCACCTCACCGTTCTGGTCCAGCACCCGGAAAAAACCCTTGCCGTTGATGGCCACATCCAGCTGCTGCTCGGTCATCAGCAGGTTGCCCTGGGTATGGAGCTTCTGTACGCCCACGGTGCGCACGCCGGCCCCCAGCTGCAGCCCGGACGGCAGGGTATTGGCGGTGTCCTGCGTGGCCTGCGCGCCGGGCTGGCGCACGTTCTGGTAGAGCAGATCGACGAACTCCGCCCGACCCGCCTTGTAGCCGTAGGTGTTGGCGTTGGCCAGATTGTTGGAAATGGCGGCCAGACGGGTTTCCTGGGCTTCCAGTCCGGTCTTGGCGACATACATGGCTCTGATCATCGCTCGCTACTCCTTCAGCTCATGCGCAGCAGTTTGTCAGTGGCGTCGGAATGGTCCTTGGCGGTCTTCATCATCTTGACCTGCAGCTCATACTTGCGTGACAGCTCCAGCATGTTCACCAACGCCTGTGCCACATTGACGTTGGAGGTTTCCAGCGCCCCCTTGATCAGGCGAAGATTGGCGCGCACCAGTGCCTCTTCACCCATGAGCGCCCCCGGCTTGAGGCGGATGAAGCCGTCCTCCCCCTTCACCAGGTCCTTCTCATTGGGGGCGACCAGACGCAGCTGATCCACCACCACCGGGTTGCTGTTGGGGGCGTCGGCCGGCACGATGGAGATGGTGCCATCCTGCCCGATGTCGATCTTGCGATAGGGCGGCAGGAAGATGGGCGCGCCGGTAATGTTGAGTACGGGCGCGCCCCGCTGGTCCACCAGCGATCCGTCTTCCAGCACATGCATGCTGGCAGTACGGCTGTAGGATTCGGTGCCGTCCGGCGCCTGAATGGCAAGGAAACCGTTGGGGATGACCACATCCAGATCCCGCCCGGTAACCTTGACCGCCCCCGGGGTGAAGTCGGTGGCAGGGCGCTCGTCCAGCGCGTAGGCCCGGTCATCCCAGCCCGGGCCCTCCACGTGCATGGCGCGGAACTGGTTGAAGTCCTGCATGAAACCGGTGGTGGTGGCGTTGGCCAGGTTGTTGGCGTTGTTGGCCTGGGCCAGCATCACCTCCTTGGCGCCACTCATGGCGATGTAGACCATTCTGTCCATCAGTCCGGTTTCCTCTGCTGTTCGGTTGAAACCGGGCCTTGCGGCCCGGGACACCTGTTAAGCCATTCCCTTGTGTGTCAGCGGCTTGACGCCTTTCTGTCGGTGTCGTTGATGTCGTAGCGAATAACGTGCCAATTTTTCCTAAAGTTTCCTGAAAACCTGCCGATAAAACATTCGGCAAATTTTGCCGGCGCAAAAATGAAAAAAGCCGGCAAAAAATTGCCGGCAACCGACCAGAAAAGATGGATTGTCAGAGGTTGAGAATGGTCTGGGTCAGCTGTTTGGAGGTGGAGATCACCTGCGCACTGGCCTGATACATCCGTTGCGTCTGGATCATCTCCACCAGCTGATTGGCCACGTCCACATTGGAATATTCCAGCGAACCGGCAATGATGGAGCCAAAGCCGTTCTGCTGCGGCGTGCTCAGGCTGGGCGTGCCGGAAGCATAGGTTTCGGCATAGGTCTGAGCCCCCAGCTTGTCCAGGGCGTTCTTGTCGGTGAAATTGGCCAGGGCCAGCTGCGCGACCGGAATGGAGCGACCGTTGGAATAGCGCGCTTCAATGATGCCGTCCCGTCCGGTAGACAGGCCCACCAGATCCCCCACCTTGTAGCCGTCCTGTGTGACACCCCGGATACTGTAGGTGCCGGCATACATGGTGGTGTCCTTGTAGTTGACGTCAATGGCCAGTGTGGCCGGGTTGCCCAGCGGATCGGTGGCGCCGGTGAGCGGATTATCGATAATCCAACTCATCTGTAACTGGGTCTTGCCTGGTACCTGTGCCCACCCTGCTTCACCAGGGCCAACAAGTGCATCATTGTATGCAGGCAGTTCGTCATTGGGCGTGTCCTGCCCTTTTGGACTACTGTTATAGTCAGCAACATTGCCTGTATTATCAGTAGGTTGACGTATATCGATCAGACTACCGTCGGTGGCAAAACGAAGTTCATAAATCAATCCTGAAACTGTTTTTGGGGTATTCGCATCACCATTCCAGTGCCCACTAGTGACCCATTTTCCTGTGTTGGGATCCTTATCCTCCACCGTGTACTGCACGATCCAGCTTGTGTACTTGACGCCGCTGCCCGCTGCAACGGTATTGCCATTGGCATCAACGGTGGAGTTGGCTTGGGTGACCACATCCCGCTTGTAGTAGTTGGCGGTCAGACGGTGCTCGCCACCGAGGGAGTCATAGATGATCTTGTTGGTGGAGAAGTCGGGGAAACCGGTATAGGTGCTGCCCGCCGTGGTTGGGTCAATCAATTTCTGCAGATTGTTGGCTGTCTCATTACCCACGGATACACCAGCCGCATCCACATTGTTGGCTTCCTGTCCATCCAAATTCACATCGAAGTTCATCAGCTCGGTCGCCTTGGGGCGCTTGTTGAGCTCGTCCAGATCGATGGGCGACAGCGTGGTATCGAACACCGGCTTGGTCTCAGTGGACAGTTTGTCATTGCGCAGATAGCCCAGCACCCGGTTGCCCTCCTGGGTGGTCAGAAAGCCGTTCTTGTCTACCTTGAAAGAACCATTGCGGGTATAGAGCTGAGGATATTTGCCGGTCTTGTCCTCGATGATGAAGAAGCCTTCGCCATCGATGCCCATGTCCAACTCGCGACCAGTGGAGTTGAGCGTGCCCTGGCTGAAATCCTGGGTGATGGCCGCCACACGCACCCCCCGGCCGGGGCCGTTCTGGGCGCCGGAGAAAATATCAGCGAATTCCGCACGCGAAGCCTTGAAGGCGAAGGTCTGCGAGTTGGCCAGGTTGTTGGAAATGACCGCCAGCCCCTGCGAGGCGCCATTGATGCCGCTCAGTGCTGTCAGATCGTATGCTGCTGCCATGGTTGCTTCTCCCTTGTGTGTTCCGTCAATCCTTTATTCTGAAATCTCGCGCACGCTGTCGAGGTCCACCACCTCGCCGGTGGCCAGCGACAGCTTGAGGCTGGCCCCACCCGGCTCGACCGCCACACTGGTAACCCGCGTCGGCACAATGGTGGTCACGCTCTGAATCTC
>JALVTA010000096.1 GCA_027036095.1 Thiotrichales bacterium
GGCGGTGACCTCTTCCACGGGCTGGCAGCGGCGGCTGGGCCAGCACTGGGCGCGGCTGCACCAGCTTATCTATCCGGCCACGCTGCTGGGCATTCTGCACGATCTGTGGCTGGTGAAGAAAGACATTAGCACACCGCTGGCGCTGCTGGCCGTTTTCGGCGTGCTGATGGGCTGGCGGGTCTGGCTGCGCCGGCACTCAGCGCTCGGACACCGGCGCTGAAGGGGCAGCTGCTTCGTTGGATGCGGTTTCGGCAGCAGCCTTTTCGGCCTGTTCGGCCTGTGGAGCCTCCGCTTCGCCTGTGCCGGAGGGGGCGGCGAACTGGTCGTTGAGTTTCTGGATGATGCGCTTGCTGGCTTCCCGCAGCAGGGCGAGCTGTCGGCGGGCGCGCCGGCCAAAGCCCCTCGGCGTGTCGGAAAAGAGCGGGTGCCACCAGACACTGTTGTGCAGCACGCCACGGGCGATGTCCTCCTCGCCTTCGGCACGCCAGCGGCGCGCCACGGCCCGGGCCATCACCTTGCGCAATTTGAAGTGAATGGCCACCACGGCCACGAACGCCGCCACTGCAGCGGCAATGCCGGCAATGGGGTTGCCGGCCAGCAGTTTCAGCAGGCTGGAGACGGCCTGATACTGCACCTCGGCGGCGGCCAGCAGGGCGATGATCACGCCCCACAGGACCACCTCCGTCAGCACCGTGCGCTTGCGCCACTGGGCGAGCGCCAGCTGCAGCTTGGGCAACTGTTCGTTCTCCAGCCGGTCCACGAAGATTTCGATATTCTTGGCGATGCGGTAGGCGCGCTCGTTGCTGACCGATTCCATGCGGCCGAGAATGCGGGCCAGATCTTCGTCCTTCTTGCGCTTGAAGCGTTCGGCCAGCGCCGGGTCCGCAATGGGATTGGCGGCCTCTTCGTTGTAGATGGTGTAGAAGTTGCCGCCATAGAGCCCCTGTTGCGACAGCGCCCGCTGCCAGGAGCCGATGATCTCCTCCGGATTGTCCTCGCCGGCGGCGGTGTCGATCTGGTTGAGGATGTAGAGGATTTTGCTGGCGTCGGGGCGGTCGATCACCTTGCCCACCAGCTGTTCGAGGGTGTCGCGCATGGCGCCCGGCTCCGGGTGGCGGGCGTCGAAGAATACCAGCACCAGATCGGACATGTCGATGATGTGGTGAGTGATGCGCAGCACCGCGTCCCGCTGGCTGTCGGCGTCGAAGCCGGGGGAGTCGATGAGGATCTTGCCTCGCAGCGGTTCGGCCTTGACCGTTTTCAGTTGCAGGTAGGCGTCCACCCGGTTGCCTTCGCCCGGGTCCACTTCTTCGATCTTCTCGCTGATGTTGTAGAAGGGAAAGCGCGGGTCGGCATCCAGCGCCAGCCCGGGCAGGGTGACCGGCTCCTCGCTGTGGCCGTAGCACAGCACGGTGAATTTCTCGTCCACCGCCTGATTGCCGGTGTCCTGAATGCGCTTGCCCACGTAGCTGTTGATGAAGGTGGACTTGCCGGCGGAAAAGGTGCCCAGCAGGGAGATCAGCGGCCACCAGGAGATGTGGCCGGCGTGGGAGTCGCGCCGGTCCAGCAGGCCCATTTTCCAGCTGATGCGGTCAAGGGTTCTGTAGCAGTCGATAGCCTCCAGCAGGGCGGGGTTTTCTTCCTTCAGGTGCTCGGTGAGTTTTTCGTAGCGTTCTGCCGGGGTCATGGCTCACTCCTTGTTGTTCCTGTCGGCGTTCGTGTCGCCGGTGTCCGATGTGGCGCCGGTCGTGCCGTTCTGCTGTGTGCGCTGTTGCGGGTAATAGTACTGCGGATAGTAGGGCGGGCGCCGGTAGCGCTGGCGTGCCGGGGGT
>JALVTA010000097.1 GCA_027036095.1 Thiotrichales bacterium
AAGCGCTATAACGACACACTCGGCCATCCAGCCGGCGATCAACTGCTCAGAGAGGTGGCCCGGCTGGTGTTCGGCCATTTCCGCCGCAGCAGTGACCTGGTCTTCCGCATCGGCGGCGAGGAGCTGGCGGTCATCTATACCGCACAGGATGACCGGAGCGGGTTTGCCCATGCAGAGGCCCTGCTGGAAGAACTGCGTCGACGCCGCATCCACCATCCTGACAATCCGCCGGAGAATATCGTGACTTTCACGGCTGGTGTCATCTGCCTGCCGCCGGATCTGTCCGAAGCGCCCGATGCCCGACAGCTCTACCAACAGGCGGATGCACTGCTCTATCAGGGCAAACGGCAGCACAACACAGTTGTCTGCGACCACTACACGCCATGAGATTTCCCCATCCGCTGGTCGCAGGCACCCTGCTTCGCCGTTACAAACGCTTTCTCGCCGACGTGCGACTGGAAAACGGCAAAACCGTCGTCGCACACAGCCCCAACACCGGCAGCATGCTGGGTGTCAGCACGCCGGGAAGCCGCATCTGGTTGCTGGACCACGGCCCGGATACGCAGCGCAAGACCCGTTACACCTGGGAGCTGACCGAGCTGGAAAGCGGCATCTGTGTCGGCGTCAACACCGCTCGCAGCAATGCCCTGGCCCGGGAGGTCATCGAATCGAAACACCTGCCGGCGCTGTCCGGGTATAAGCGCATCTCGGGCGAAGTGCGCTATGGTGAGGAGCGCAGCCGCATCGACCTGCTGCTGCAGGGCGGCAATCTGCCCGACTGCTATGTGGAAGTGAAAAACGTCACAGCCGTCGATGAGACGGGGCTGGCCCTGTTTCCGGACGCTGTGACCACGCGAGGCCAGAAACACATGCGCGAACTGATACATCGGGTGGCGATGGGTGACCGGGCGGCGGTGCTCTTTACCATCCAGCGCTGCGATGCCCGTGCCTTCCGTCCTGCCTGGGAGATCGACCCGGCCTATTCCGAACTGCTGGTCCGCGCAGTCGAGACGGGGGTGGAAGTCTATCCGCTGCTGTTCGAAGCCACACCGGAAGGCATCACTTTCCTGCGGGCCGTACCACTGTCGCTGTCAGCGCCCTGACCCGATCGCCCTTGCGTACTTCCACCGCCATGAAGGTGGCCGGATCCAGCCGGGTGGCAAACCAGCTCATGCCCCAGTGCAGGTGCGGACCGGTCGCCCGCCCTGTAGCCCCCACCTCGGCCACCTTCTGGCCCCTTCTCACCCTGTCACCCGCCCTGACCAGCAGACGATTCAAATGCATGAAGGTAGAACGCAGCCCATAGCCATGGTCGATCATCAGCGTATTGCCGCTGAGTACCATGTTCTGCGCCAGCGTCACCACCCCATCGGCGGGCGCAAAGACGGGCGTGCCCTTCGGCGCGGCAATGTCCACACCAAAATGGGGCCGGCGCGGTTTGCCATTGAGAATCCGCTGTGAGCCATAGACACCCGTGATGATCCCACCCACCGGCCAGAGGAAGGGGCGCTCACGCCAGCCGGACACCTGACGCAGAAAACGCTTCCGCGCCGCCTTCGCTGCAGCAATATCGCGGCGAATCTGCGCTAGAGTTTCCGGATCAGGGGATACATACTTCCTCTTCAGCCCATTGATGCGCTGAATGTCGTAGTCTCGCGGCGCCAGCACAATCTGGCGAACAACCTGCCCGCCCTGTGGCAGCGTCACCACCAGCTGCACAGGTGAGTGGCTGTCGCGCGCAAACCCGACAGGCAGCCTGCCCAGCCAATCAAATTTCACCACATGGCCGCCAAAACGGAGTTCACTGCCGGCCGGAGCCGTGACAATTGCCCAGCCGCCCGGCTTGAGCACACCTTCTACGCGGACAGGTGCCGTATCCCCCCGGGCAACCGCCGCCCATAGCCACAACGGCAGAAACAGACCGAGCACCACCCTGTTCATGACGCCAGCTCATCCATGGCACGGTTCGCGAGCGCGTCCACCCGTTCGTTCTCGGCATGGCCGGCATGCCCCTTCACCCAGCGCCAGTGAACCTTGTGCCGCTGCAGTTCCGTATCCAGCGCCTCCCACAGGTCGCGGTTCTTCACCGGCTTGCGGTCCGCCGTCTTCCAGCCATTGCGCTTCCAGCGCGGCATCCACTCGGTTACACCCCGTTTGACATACTGGGAGTCGGTCGTCACCGTCACCTCCACAGGTTCCTTGAGCGCCCGCAGCCCTTCAATGACAGCCATCAGCTCCATGCGGTTGTTGGTCGTCTCCGGCTCAGCGCCGAACAGCTCCTTCTCATGCCGGCCATAGCGCAGCAGCGCCCCCCAACCTCCCGGCCCCGGATTGCCGCGGCAGCCACCGTCCGTAAACAGCTCCACCTTCTTCATGACTGATGAGATCTCCTGTGCCAGGTATGGCCGACCCGCCGGCTGGGTACCCAGGCCCCCTTGTTGACCGGCAGCCAGTTGGCCAGCTTCCAGTCAAGCCCTGTCGGGGTCAGAGGTGCCGAACGCTTCTGAGCCACGATGGCATAGAGACGCCCCGGGTGCACCGCGCTCTTTTCCAGCGCATACTCGACGCGTTCCTGCACTCTGGGCACGCTGCTGCCAGCCGGACGGCGGATCAGCGTATGCTGTGCAAGCTTGATTTCATACCCGAGCAGATTGAGCCAGTCGATCACCCGGTGCATGCGCAGCCAGTTGGCCCGCCGGAACACTGTCCGGTCCCGACCGAGCCAGCGCAGCCGCTGATTGCGCACGCTCAGCGGGTTGAAGCCCACGATGACCACATGACCGTCCAGAACCAGCATGTTGTCCACCTGCCGCAGCAGATGATATGGATCATCCACCGCCTCCAGGGTATGCGGCAGCACCACTGCATCCAGGCTCTCGCGCCCAAAGGGCAGATAGTCCAGATCGGCCACCACCGTCTCCATGCCTTCGAAATGCTGTGGACGCTCGGTGCACAGCACCCGCATGTCGATGGGGCTGTGCTCGAAGACATCATGGGGCCAGGGCGCGCCCAGCTGCACCAGATAGAAGCCGAACAAGTGCGTCACCTGATCCGCCAGCAGCGCTTCCAGCGCCGAAAGAGCGGTGCGATTGCTGCCGTGCCGGTACCAGTGATTGAGGAATGCCTGCCACTGAAACACCATGTCCGTCCTGATAAAATGGCCCGCCAAACCATGCATTATAGGGCAACCATGCAGATTCAAGGCTTGCGTGCACTGGACGACAACTACATCTGGCTTCTGAGCCGCAACGGTCGTGCCTGGGTGGTGGATCCGGGCGATCCCACCGTCGTCCTGGATGCACTGGAAGCAGCCGGACTGGCTCTGGCTGGCATCCTCATCACCCACCACCACTACGATCACACGCAGGGTGTGGCGGACCTGCTGGAGCAACTGAACATCTCCGTGCCCGTCTACGGCCCGGCCAACAGCCGTTTTGACGGCATCAGCCACCCGCTGCAGGAGGGCGACCGGCTTGATCTGGACGGCTGGGCCCTGAATGTGCTGGAAACCCCCGGGCACACGCTGGACCATGTCAGTTACTGGAATGCACAGGCCCTATTTGCTGGTGACACCCTTTTCACCGCCGGCTGTGGCCGTCTGTTCGAAGGCACGCCGGCCCAGATGGCCACATCGCTGAAAAAGCTGCGCGCCCTGCCGGATGACACCCTGCTCTACTGCGGACACGAATACACCTGGGCCAATATCCACTTTGCCGCCATTGCCGAGCCGGACAATCCGGACATTGACCAACGCAAGCGGCAGACCATCGAGTGCTACAGGACAGGACAGCCGTGCGTGCCGGCGCCATTGGGCGAGGAAAAGCGCACCAACCCCTTCCTGCGTTTCGATCTTCCGCCTCTCAGGGAGACGCTTCTGGCCCGGGGCGCGCAGGATGACGATGCCAGCCTGTTTGCCACCCTGAGGGGCTGGAAGGACGAACTGGACGCCACAGGCGAGCTGGAGCCGCGCCTGTGAAACGTCTCGGACCCCTGATGGCCGCGCTTGTTCTGACAGGCTGCCAACACCTGCCTTTGCGGCCGGATTCACCCGCCACAGCTCGGCCAGAGCAGGCCGCTACCGCTCCGACACAACCACAACCGACCGGCGCCACTCCACACGACAGAACACACAAGGACGCCGTCTCTGAAAAGGCGTCACCATCTGCCGTAAAGGCTGCCCAACACAGGCAACAGCCCGCAACGGAGCTTGTCGCCCTGCTGCGCCAGGCCACTTACTGGGACCGACAACAGGACCTGCATCATTTCGCCAGATGGCGCGATTACCTGTTGCGCCATCCGCAGCACCTGCAACGGGTGCTGGAAAGAGCCCGCCCCTTTCTGCCCCTGATCATCTCGGAGCTGAAACACCGCAACATGCCACTGGAACTGGCGTTGTTGCCGGTGGTGGAAAGTGGGTACCGGGTGGAGGCACGCTCATGGCAGGGGGCGGCCGGGCTGTGGCAGATCACCCGCCCGACGGCGCGACACCTCAAACTGAAGGTGAACTGGTGGATCGATCAGCGGCTGGATCCGCTCGCCAGCACCCATGCTGCACTGGACTATCTTCAGCAGCTGCACCAACAGACGGGCGACTGGCTGCTGGCGCTGGCCGCCTACAATGCCGGTCTGGGCAACGTCTGGCGAGCGCAGAAACAGTTCAGGGGTCACAACGGGCGTGAGGCAAAGAACTTCTGGCAAATCCAGCCCTATCTGCCCAGGGAAACACGCAATTACGTACCGCAACTGCTGGCGGTGCTGAATACCATCCGATCCCTGCCGGCGGAAAAACTGCCCCGCATCGCTCTTGAACCGGCCCTGCGGCAGCTTACCTTCTCCAGCCAGATCGATCTGCAGCGAGCGCGGCAGAACGCCGGCGTGAAACCGGAGGTATTCGCCCGGCTGAACGCCGCCTATCGCCGCCCCTACACGCCGCCTGACGGCCCCCACCGCCTGCTGCTGCCGAAGGCAGCAGCCAGCAGGCTGCAGCTGGCGCTGAAAAAGACCCCCAACCTGCTGGCCGTGCGCCTGAAGCGCTACCGCATCCGGCCCGGAGACTCGCTCATCAGGCTGGCACGCAGGTTCAATACCCGTCCCGATGAGCTGCGTCGCCTCAACAAGCTGCTGAGCAATACGCTCATCGCCGGTCGCACCCTGCTGGTCCCCGCCACCAGCTTGAGCGGGCAATCCGCTCAGCACACGAAACTGGCCCGTCACAGGGCGCCTGCTCTGCGCCACAGAATACGCAGGGGAGAAAGTCTGTGGACCATTGCACGGCGTTACGGTGTCAGCGTCCGTCAGCTGGCCCGCTACAACGGCCTCTCCGTACACCGGGCGCTGCAGCCCGGTCAGCTGCTCAACATTCCTCTCAAACGGTCAGGACGCCGCCCCATTACTCACACGGTCAGGCCAGGCGAAAGTCTGTGGCTGCTGGCGCGCCGCTATGGCGCTACCGTCGATGCCTTGCGCCGCTGGAACGGCCTTTCCGCCCATCCGGTGCTGCGTCCGGGCCAGAAGCTGATCATTCTGGCCGCCCAACGCTGAGCCCTCCGGCGTCTTTTCTTTCCCACCCCACAAAACGAAAAAAGCCCGCAAGCGCTGCTTGCGGGCCAACAGGATCAAATCAGAGGAGGATACTCATGAAGAAACGTGAGTACGCTGTCTATATTACAGATCAATGAAATGCCTGTCAACACTTTTTATGACAAACAAAAAATACGCTTATACCTTTTAAATATCAAAACCTTATAAACCACACACAATGAACGGCAATAGTCATAAGCAATGCTTATGCAACCATTCATAGCCGCTGACAATAATCATGCCCGCCGCCAGCGGGTGCCCTCTGGCCCGTCCAGCAGCTCGATGCCCGCCTCCTTCAACTGATCACGAATGGCATCGGCCCGGGCAAAGTTCCGTGCGGTACGCGCCGCATTGCGCTCGGTAATCAGTCGTTCGATCTCCTCGTCACTCAGCCCGCTGCCCGGCTGGCTGCGGAAGAAGTCTTGCGCCGACTGCTGCAGAATGCCCAGCCGCCGGCCCAGCTTCACCAGCAGACCACTCAATGCCGCATCCTGCGTGCGGTTGGCCTCACGGGCCAGCTCGAACAGCACCGCAAATGCCTGCGGGGTGTTCAGGTCGTCATTCATGGTGGTATTGAAGCGCGCTTCATAATCGGTTTCCTCCGCCGGCTCACCCGGCGGCACGGCCTCCAGCACCCCATAGAGGCGCTGCAGCTCCGCCTTGGCCTTGTTCAGGTTCTCTTCCGAATAGTTGACCGGTGAACGGTAGTGGGCCGAGAGCAGGAAGGTACGCACCGCTTCCGGATGGTAGGCCTTGAGTACTTCCCGGATGGTGAAGAAGTTGCCCAGTGACTTGGCCATTTTTTCGCCGTTGATGCGCACGAAGCCCACATGCATCCAGTAGTTGACGAATTTCTCGCCCGTGGCGCACTCGCTCTGGGCGATCTCGTTCTCATGATGGGGGAACTGCAGATCCATGCCACCACCGTGGATGTCGAAATGCGGCCCCAGGCAGCGGGTGGACATGGCGGAACACTCGATATGCCAGCCGGGTCGCCCACAGCCGAAGGGGGCATCCCACTTGGCCTCGTCCGGCTCCTCAGCCTTGGCCGCCTTCCACAGCACGAAATCGAGCGGATCGCGCTTGGCTTCGCTCACCTCTACCCGTGCGCCCGCCTCCAGCTCCTCCAGCTTCTTGTGGGAGAGGCGGCCATAGCCGGGAAAATCCCGCACGCTGAAATAGACATCACCATTGTCAGCCTGGTAGGCGCAGCCGTTGCCGACGAGCGTCTCGATCATGGCGAGAATATCCCCCATGTGCTCGGTAGCGCGCGGCTCCCTATCCGGCGGCAGCACGTTGAGTGCCCGCTCATCTTCGTGCATGGCATCGATGAAGCGGGCGGTCAGTGCGTTGATGGATTCACCATTTTCCAGCGCGCGGCGGATGATCTTGTCATCAATGTCGGTGATGTTGCGCACATAGGTGACCTCATACCCCTGCGCGCGCAGATGGCGCACGAAGGTGTCGAACACCACCATCACCCGGGCATGGCCCACGTGGCAGTAGTCATACACGGTCACCCCGCACACATACAGCCCCACCTTGCCGGGCGTGATGGGCCGGAAGGGTTCCTTGCGCCGCGTCTCGGAGTTGTACAGCACCAGCTCGCTCATGAACGCGCCTCCCTCGCCTGGGCAAAGCGACGGCGTGCCTCTTCGGCCCCCATCAGTTCGAACAGCACCGGCAGTTCCGGCCCGTGCAGCTGACCGGTCAGCACCCAGCGCAATGGCTGGAACAGGCTCTTTCCTTTGGCGCCGGTGGCCTTCAGCGCCTCGGCCAGGCCCTTGAAATCGGCACCCTGCGCCAGCGCCTGCTCACCTGCGGCAAAGAAGTCGGCCCCCACCGCCACGGGCAACTCGACTTCCGGCAGCGGCATGGGCGCAAACAACCGTTCGGCCCATTCCACCGCCTCGGCCGGCAGGGTGATGTTATCCCGCATCAGCGCAGCGAAGGCCGGCCATTTGTCCGCCGGCACCCTGTCCTTGACGAAAGGGGCCAGCCAGTCGACCGCCGCCTCGTCACTGAGGGCCTGCACCGCCTCTTTCTGCCAGAATAGCAGTTGATTCTCGTCATAGCGGGCCGGCGCGGTGCCGCACTGACTCAGCTCGAAACCGTCAGCCAGTTCCTGCAGGCTCATCAGCCGGTTGTCCGCGTCCCGGTAGGTGTGGCCGAGACGGGCCATGTAGTTGGTCAGCGCCTGAGGCAGAAAACCCTCCTCCCTCAGCCGGCGGATGGAGCGGCTGCCGTGACGCTTGGACAGCGGACTGCCGTCCGGCCCGACGATCATGCTCATGTGGGCGTATTCCGGCACCGGCAGGCCCAGTGCCTGCAGCAGCAGAATCTGCCGTGGCGT
>JALVTA010000098.1 GCA_027036095.1 Thiotrichales bacterium
GCTGTATGTGATGACCCTGGGCGGCGGCTTCAACGATCTTTACGCCGCCTGGCAGCAGGTGGACCTGCCGCCGCTGTGGCGCGATACCCTGTTCGTGCTCGGCACCCTGTGGTTCCTGAGCCTGCTGCACCTGCCGTTTCAGATTCTGCGCACCTTCAGGGTTGAAGCTGAATTCGGCTTCAACCGCACTACGCCGAAGCAGTT
Organism: Thiotrichales bacterium; assembly: GCA_027036095.1. Taxonomy (GTDB): domain Bacteria; phylum Pseudomonadota; class Gammaproteobacteria; order Thiomicrospirales; family Thiomicrospiraceae; genus Sulfurivirga. The sequence goes on from JALVTA010000098.1 coordinate 205, forward strand.
CGTCATCGACCTGATCAAGGGCTGGCTGCTGGGCGCAGTGCTGGGCGTGCCGCTGGTCTATGCGCTGCTGTGGCTGATGGCGCGGCTGATGGACGCCCAGTGGTGGCTGTGGGCCTGGCTGCTGTGGATGGGCGTGCAGTTCGCCCTGCTGTGGGCCTTTCCAAAATGGATCGCGCCGCTGTTCAACAAATTCACCCCGCTTGAGGATGCCTCGCTGCGCCAGCGCATCGAGACGCTACTGGAGAAGACCGGCTTTGCCTCGGACGGCATCTTCGTCATGGACGGCTCGCGCCGCTCCAGCCACGGCAATGCCTATTTCACCGGCACGGGTCGGCACAAGCGCATCGTCTTCTTCGACACCCTGCTGGAAAAGCTGGCGCCGGAGGAGATCGAAGCCGTGCTGGCCCACGAGCTGGGGCATTTCAGACACGGCCATGTGAAAAAGCGCCTGCTGCTGTCCGGGCTGATCAGCCTGGCCGGCTTCTGGCTGCTCAACACCCTGATGCAACGGCCCGAGTTCTATACGGGGCTGGGCACCGAATATCAGACTCCGGGCATGGCGCTGCTGCTGTTTGTCACCGCCGTGCCCGTGTTCTTCTTCTGGCTGGGCCCGCTGATGGCGTGGCTCAGCCGCAAACACGAGTTCGAGGCGGACGCTTTCGCGGTGGAGACCGTGGGCGCCGATCCCATGATCCGCGCCCTGCTCAAGCTCTATCGGGACAATGCCGCCACGCTCACGCCGGACCCGTGGTATTCCGCCTGGCATGACAGTCACCCGCCGGCACCGATTCGCATCCAACATCTGGAGGGCCTGAAACATGACTGACACCGCAGAACCGATCAAGATCCTGCTGGAAGAACGCTGCGAGTACATCCCCAAGGGGAGCAAGCCGCTGATCATCCCCACCATTGAGAGCTACCTGTCCCAGCTGCCGGGGTGGGATGTGAGCCTGGACTACAAGACCCTCAGCAAGACCTTCTCCTTCAAGAACTACTATCAGGTGATGGCCTTCATCAACGCCGTGGCGTGGCTGGCGCACCGGGAGGATCACCATCCGGAAATCTGCTTCGGCTACAACGAGGCGCGCATCACCCTGACCACCCATGCCGCCAATGGCATCACCCTCAACGACCTGATTCTGGCCGCCAAGATCGACCAGCTGCTGGCTGAATGAACTGGCCGCTGGAATACGGCTACACCACGCTGCCCCGAAGGCTGTGGGTGCGCATCGACCCGGTGCCGGTGCGCGCCCCGCAACTGTTTCTGTTCAATGACCGGCTGGCCGACGCATTGGGCCTGACCCCTTGGCTGACCGGCAGTGACAGGGCCGAGATCTTTTCCGGCAACCGTCTGCCGCCGGGCGCCCGCCCCTTCGCACAGGCCTATGCGGGCCACCAGTTCGGCCACTTCAATCTGCTCGGCGACGGCCGCGCCGTGGTGGTGGGCGAGTGGCGCGACCCGCAGGGCCGGCTGTGGGACATTCAGTTCAAGGGCAGCGGACGCACGCCCTTCTCCCGCCGGGGTGACGGACGCGCGGCCCTCGGCCCCATGCTGCGGGAATATGTCATCAGCGAGGCCATGCACGCGCTGGGCATTCCCACCACCCGCGCGCTGGC